>JAZRVS010000174.1:0-13288 GCA_045599365.1 Bacteroidales bacterium | reverse complement strand
TTGAATTATGTAGAGACGTCGATTTATCGCGTCTCTTAAGTTTTAAGAGGAAGGTATCTACAAACTTACAAATTCGTGTTCTTTTGTGTGCATTCGTGGTTAAATAGTTGAGATATTAGTGATTAGTGATTAGTGATTAGTGATTGGTGGTATTATATAGTGTTTCTATATCACGACAAAGTCTTTGATAACAAAATCGTTCTGTACCAAATTTTTTACTATTCTCGCTCATTGTATTACGAAGTGCGTCATCACCGATAAGTTTCTTTAATTTTTGCGAAAAATCTTCAAATGAAAGATCTGACAATAGTGCTGTATTACCATCATATACAATGTCGCCAATGCCACCAACATTAGTAGCTACTATTGGTTTTCCTGCTGCTTGTGCTTCAATAATACTCACAGGAGTGCCTTCGTTTAACGATGTGAGTGCAACAACATCTAATCCTGCATACGCAATATCAACATCTTGAATCCACGAAGTAAATGTAACTGAAGCATTTACAGTAGGATTTGATAGAGTAGAGATAGATATATTTTTATTTATGCAATAGTTTTGCAATTCTTCTTTTAATTCGCCATCTCCTATTATGAATGCACGAATTTTTTTGTTAACTAACTGTTTGATACAAAAGTCGATAGCATCTATAAAAAGTGTATGATTTTTGATAGGTGCGAGGCGGCCAACTATACCAATTGCTATTTCATCGTCGGCAATAGAGTATTGCGAACGAAATGTTATTCGTTTTTCTTCGGTATTTTCGGAAAATTTGTTTAAATCAAATCCAAGTGGAACAACTTCAATTTTATCTGGTTTACAAATATGGTAAATAGTTCCTAATTCATATTTTTGTTTTTCGCTGATAGCAATAATTTTTGTTGTCTTTTTGGCTAAAACTTGTTCTATTGTAATAAAAAAACGTGTTTTGCATTTCCCGAAATATGAATGGAATACGTGTCCGTGAAATGTGTGATAGACGTAGGGGACACCGCAATAAAACGCTGCTGCACGTCCAATCATTCCAGCTTTTGAAGCGTGTGTGTGAACAATTTGTGGTTTCTCGGTACGAATAATCTTAACAACTTTACGAAATGCCTTAAAATCCTTGATTAGGTTGATTCCACGACGAATTTCTGGAATAATCTCGTATTGAATATCAAGATTTTTGAGAATATATTCGGAACTGGCTTCTGCATCTTCTTTTATTCCGCCAATTAGTTTGGTTTCATATTCCTTTGATAGATATTTTGTTAGATACGCCGCATTGTATGTAGGTCCACCAACATTAAATCTATTCAATATTCTCAATACTTTTGTCATGCATAATCCAAAAACGCTGCAAAAATACTTCTTTTATGGAAATGACATACAATTTTCTTGTTATTTTAGGTATTAATCATTTCCCATTTTTCTATATTCGCTTGGTAATTATGATACAGAAACTTAAAACTTATTTATTTTGCTAAATCTTTGTAAAACTGTCGTTTGCGTCCTTTTGTATATTGTACTATCGTCTTCATTGTTGGCACAATCCGACATCATTATTCTCTACGATAACGATGTGCATTGTGCGGTTGACGGTTATGCAAAAATTGCGGGGTTACGCGACGAGTTGAAAAAGCAAAACGACAATGTAATGCTTGTCTCGTGTGGCGATTTCTTGTCTGGTGGAATTATGGGAAGTTGCGACAAAGGTGAACATATTGCACATATTATGAATGCCTGCGGTTACCAATACGTTACATTAGGCAACCACGAATTTGATTTTACACCCAAACAGTTACTATACGTCAGCCAATTAATGCCCAAAACTCATATTGTTTGTTGTAATTTCATTTCAAAACAATCGAAAACACCAGTGTTTAATGAATGTTTGATTACAAATTATTTTGGCAACCGTTCCGTAGTTTTTATTGGCGTAACAACGCCAGATGCGGTGGGATCATCGTCACCGAAAAATTTTACAGACGAAAAGGGGAACGTAGTATATGATTTTTATCCTAAAAACTACACAAAACTTGTTCAAAAAGAAGTAGAATTGGCACGAAGTTCTAAACCTGACTACATTGTGCTTCTTGCGCATCTTGGAACAGAAACGTCAACGAAGTTGATACAAGAAACTACAGGCATTGATGTGGTTTTAGACGGACATTCGCACGATAGCATTCCTATGAAAATCGTGAAAAACAAGGTAGGGGAGAATGTTGTACTATCATCCACAGGATGTAAATTTCACTCAATAGGGAAGCTTACCATTGCAGAAAATGGTACAATTAGTACGGAATTGTTAGCAACAAAAGACATACCATACGAAAATGAATACGTTGCCAACATCATACAAACATCTAAACAAGATTGCGAGAGTAGCGATGATTCATACTTGTGTATCAACGATTTAGATATGCCTTTATACGATGCGAAAGGGGAGAGACTTCCCTACACACAAGGATGCACAATAGGTGCATTGTGTGCCGATGCAATGAAAACAGTTTTGGGAACTGATATTGCCGTAATAAATGGTGGTAGCATACGAGCTGCGTTACCTACAGGAGAAATTCGCACGTACAATCTAAAAGAAACATTGCCATTTGAAGATACTATAGCCGTTGTAACAATGAAAGGCTCGGATATTTTGGATATGCTTGAAGTTGGAGCATCAAAATGTCCACAGGAATTTGGCGGATTTTTGCACACGGCTGGACTTCAATATGTGATAGATACGAACATTAAATCGCCTGTGGTTGTTAAGCGCAATAGGTTTGCAGAAGTAAAAAACGGCAAAAGGAGAGTTGTTTCTGCTAATATTGTTGAAGGCAAGTATAACTATCCACTTAATCCAAACGAGACCTACACGGTAGCAATTAGTTCGTTCCTGCTTGATCATGGTGACGGCTACAACATACGCTATACGCTAAAAAATACAGACGACACTATTTATATGAGAAAAAGATTCACACAATGCAGAACCATGCAAGAAATCTTTGCAGAGTTTTTTATGAGGCTCAATGGTACAATTAACTTTACGTACGAAGGTCTGCTTAATCCTGTGAGAATTAAATAGAACTCTTTATTCGTAAAAATCAAGCTGACGGGATTTTATTTAATATTTACCTTAAATAGGAAATTTCTTCATATGTTCTATTTAACATAATATTGATTATAAGACAAAAGTGTTTTTTCTAAATCTATAGGCTTTACGGTATTTTATTCTTCTTTTCTCTTGTTAAAAAACAAACCTAATTCACTCCAAAATAAAGGTTCAATCAGAATAGATAATTTTTTGAAACTGAAAATTCAAAAAAACTATTTTTTACATTGAATCTGGTTATCCACTAAATTATCTCCCAAAAATTCAATTGAACATTTTTCTACTACAAATTCTCGATTTTTTGAGTTTATCCTGAATAATTCCCTTTTCGTGAAAAAATAATGCGATTTTTTAAAATTAGAATTTTTGAATATTTCCAGGCAATTATCCATAAGTTTTCAAAAACTGCCATTTTTTGAAGTTTTGATTTTTAACCATTTTTGAAGTTCCCCTGAATAATTCTTCACATTTGTTCAAAAAACTCGATTTTTTGCAAGTATGGATTTTTGAGATTTCTTGGATAAATCTCTACGTGTATTCAAAAAACTTGATTTTTTAGAATCTCATTCTTGATTACTTACTAAAGACCGCCAACTTGTTTCTATTTAACATAATTTTAATAGTGTTATTTTATTAGTTGTAATTAATCTCTATATCATAAACACAAACTCCGTTTTTTAGGATTTTCTTGTAAAATTGCTTGTATAGTACTACCCCATTTTAATCTACGATAGATTTAAGATTCCTACATCTTGTTTGCTAATTGTTATATATTATTTTCCGCCACTATAAACGGTTCTTTTATAACTTCTTGCATATAAATCGGTGGTACAACTATAAAGTTAAATTGTGAATCCTGAAGTTTTGAGAACAATATTCCTCGTAATGTTCCATAGTTTAACGAAGCAAACTGAATCAATATAGATGGCGGAATTTTATATTTCCCCTCGACCATTAAAGAAGGGACATCATCTGGTTTAATCTTAAAAAAACCACAAACACTAATTTTAAACAATTTTTTTTCATTTTGAATTGCTGTAAGTGTATCCAAACAACGAACAACTCCCGACTTTATATCAAATCCAAATTGAATTTCGTTATTAAACCCTATTTCTGCAGTTGTATCGCACGATTCTTCTAATAATGCAAATTCTTCTAATGAAATCTTAGAATATTGATATTGTATTTGCTGGTCCATAATTATGCTCTCTTTAAATCAATATCGGTATTACTCCATGTTCGAGAATTAACCTCAGAATATATTTTGTCTGAATTTTCAGCATTTGAATATTCAAATTTCACATACTGGAAAGGAATTACTTGAGTTTGATACGGTTTTGTAACTGTCACCAACGGATTACCCAAAATGTTCTCTATCTTGCTAATTGTCTCCAATGTAAGATTCTCTGTACCTTTCATTATTTTTGCGACATAAGGAGCTGAAACGCCTAATTTCTCTGCCAATGCGGCTTGAGTCAAACCTTGAGTTTTAAGGTAATAATGTACTGCCAAAGCAATTTCCTTGGAACGCTTCAACCATTCTTTGTTTGCTTTCCAATATTCCTCTTTTCGAATGCTTTCTTCTGATCGTGGTTTCGCGATTGCCTGAAGTTTTTCTAAATTGAATGCCATATTAGTTTGTCCGTTTGGAGATTATTAAATATCTTCAGATGAAGTAATTCCGTTTGCTTTTAAAAAATTTCTAACCAGATTTATATTTTTTAACACATGTTCCTTAATTCCTGGTGAGTTTTGTATTGTGTCACAAAGTTTTATTCCCCCTCCTATTATTACATATGTATTTGTATCTAATTTAATTGCATATATTCGTAGTAATGATGGTCTTCCGTTTCCGTACGATTTCATCGGGATTAATTCTACCATATTTTTATATGGTCCATCCAAAAATTTAAAATGATCGTCAAAATTGGGTTGTTTCTTGTGTTTTGTGTTTTCATTTAGTTTTTGAAATATTTCTATTAAGTCGTTTGCTTCTTGTAAAACCTGTTGTGTAGCCAAATACGGCAATTTAATCTTTTCCCATGTAGAGTTGTTTTCAAGAATCATACTATTTTCTTGCATAAATGCAAGTATCTTTTCCAAATCTTGCCATTCCGTATATAACAACCGTGTATATTCATCCTCTTCCTGACCTTCATATTGAACAGCGAACAAATAGTTATCTGGTGCAAATATAGAAATTATTTCCATGATTGGTTAACCTATAGGTTAATTTTATTTACATGCAAAAATACTTTTATTTTTTGAACAAACAAATTTTTACTTTCCTTTTACCTACTGTATAAAAAGTATAAACATCTTACTTGATGAAAGGCTCCTTATTATTTATTTTCTCCTGCAATGCAGTATAAAATTTGTCGTATTCTTGTTTTACATCTTTGTAATGTGGCGAGTTAATAATAAGGATATGTTGTTCCTTGTATGACTTAACATTCAGATATAATTGAAAAGCTAATGTTTCATGTACAATATTATTCAATGATTCTATTGCATCTATAGCTTCGTTGCGAGAAAAATCAAACCTATTAATTATGGTATAGAATGCAGACATAAAATCCACAAGACTTTCTGCAACTTTACCTGAGTATAGTTTTGAACAAGCCACAATATTTTTTTTCAAAATAACATCATTTTCATTTTCTATTACAATATTATCTTCAAAATTCTTTTTCAATTTATCTATCTCCGCAACCTTCTCTTTATAATCTATCACATTATAAATTTGCCAACCTAATACAATTGTAACAATTATTGCTAACAATGTTACAACAACGCTTATATAAGAACTACTATCTACAATAGTGTTGTCTTTTACAAAAAAGAACACTATTGCTGAAGTATTTAAAATTGAAACAATTGCCAATATAATTACAATAGTTTTTTTCATACGACATTCCTTTTTTTACTTTCTCCTCAATTCTACCAATGTTCTTCTTCCCATTTTTACTCCCTCCCTAATTTCTCACAATATGGTAATAACTTCTCAATAGCGGCAACTATGCGTTTTTGTTCGGATAATGGTGGAAGAGGAATGAGCAAGTTCCCCAACTTACTTGTTGAAGTATGGACAATAATATCTCCAGTTGAAGTATTACGTTTGTATTCTATTCCATAAGGAGAATTAATTAAATAAACTAAGAATGATGAATCACATTTTATTGGGGTAAATTTACATAAGTCGCCACCCATTGCAAGTTCATCATTTCCTTCATAAACAGCAGCTAATGCAATATCCCATTTATTTTCACCAGTTAGAGCCATAAGAATATCATTGGAATGTATTTTATGACATTTATTAAAAACTTCCTTTGACGTAAATGATTTTGTTTGCAAAAATCTTACTTTATAGGTTGTGTACATTTCACCATATCGAACACAAGGGAATCCTTCTTTTGTTGTTTCGTCGCGTTTGATTCCACTACCACGAGTAAAATCGCCTAATTCTCCTAACCTACACCAGCACCAATTTTCAGGAATATCAAACGGAATTTCATCTTCTGTTATCCCAGGAAGTGGTTTTTCTTTTTTGATTTTTCCTTCCTTTACAAGTTTTGCTTTTTCTGCCTTGATTTGTTCCAACAAATCTTTTGCATTGCCTTCGCTAACTATTTGTGGAACTAGTTTGCCTTGAACGGCTTCCTGGAGAATGGCTTTTTTTGTGAGTGTGCCTATCTGGGCGTTAAGTTCGTTTAAGACTGTTTCTTTTTTGCCATATTCTTCTACCAACGGCATGAACTTTTCGATTGCGGCTACAATGCGCTTTTGTTCTGCTAATGGGGGAAGGGGAATAAGTAAATTTCGCATAGCTCCTAAAGAAACATTTCTGATTGTTGTCTTTGTTGCTTCGGCTTCTGCATAGTCAATAAAATATTTAGTTTTCAGAAGATAATAAATATAATATTTCATTTCCTTAAAAACTAAATTGAAATAACAAGCACTTTTTCCAAGAATGATTTTTTCATTACTATAAAAGGCAAGATTACCCAATGTACCATTTATTGAAACAAAAACAGTATTTTCATTTAATGGCTTCTTATACTTTTCAAATTCAGTCTGATTTACTTTTTTTGTATCAGATTTTATTATAATTTTTCCATTGGAAAGGTTATTACCATTAACGAAATAGTACTCTCCTGTAACATCATATTCAGGAGTTCCATGAATTCCATCTCCTAGAATTGTTGTTATTTCTCCTAATCTACACCAACACCAACTTTCAGGAATATCAAACGGTATTTCATCTTCAGTAATTTCAGGAAGTGGTTTTTCTTTTTTGATTTTACCTTCCTTAACAAGTTTTGCTTTTTCTGCCTTGATTTGTTCCAACAAATCTTTTGCATTGCCTTCGCTAACTATTTGTGGAACAAGTTTACCTTGTACTGCTTCCTGCAAAATTGCATTTTTTAGGTCTTTGGCTGTCATACTACTCTCCTTTCTGCAATTTTGTATGGAGTTCCGTCATTTCTGCCAAAAGTCTATCTATGTCGGCATTCAAAGTAGAACGCATTTCTTCGTAGTTCTGGATAGTTTCCGCCACGCTTAAAATCACTTCTTCTTCGTGCGGATAACCACAAAGGTCAAGATTGTAGTCGGCTTCGGCAAGTTCTGTTACCGTGTAGCATTTAGCCTTGTAGCCAACAATTTCTCCGTCATCGTTGCATTCAGGAATAGCAACACGATTGTTCCACCAGTCAACACAATCCTTAAAATGTTTTAATTCCATTGGCTTGGTTTTGCTAAAATGCTTGCGGTCGCTTGGAATATCCACACGATAGAACCACGTCTTGCCTTTTGGCGCTTCGTAGTTAAAAAACAAGATGTTTGTAGTAATACTTGTATATGGCGAGAACACACTGCCAGGCAAACGCACAATAGTATGTAGGTTAAATTCAGTAAGCAGTTTTTTCTTTATGCTATTTTTAGCATTGTCGTTACCAAACAAGAAACCGTCGGGAATAATAACGGCGGCACGGCCATTCTTTTTCAAACGGTACATAATCACGCTCATAAACAAATCGGCAGTCTCGCTCGAAGCCAAATCGTCGGGAAAATGATTTTTTATATCAGCCTTTTCGCTACCACCATACGGAGGATTCATAAGAATTACATCGAATTTGTCGTCGTCGGTATAGTTTAGCACATCGTACTGCAAAGAATTGTCGTGGTACACCTTTGGGTTGTCAACATCGTGTAACAACAAGTTGGTTACACACAACATATATGGGAATTGTTTCTTTTCAATTCCATATACCGAATCGGCATATTTCTTTTGATCGTCGGCAGTTACAACTTTGTTTTCAAGTTGTTTCAGCCAGCTTGTAATGAAACCACCTGTACCACAGGCAAAATCGGCCATCTTCTCACCTATTTCAGGTTGAATCATTTGAGCCATAAAATCAGTTACGGCACGAGGCGTATAGAATTCACCGGAACTACCGGCACTTTGCAATTCCTTTAGAATCGATTCGTAAATCTCGCCAAAAGCGTGGCTTTCCTCGTAGTCGGAGAAATCAATCTCGTCAATCACATTCACAACCTGTCTGAGCGAAACGCCATCTTTCATATATTGGTTGGCATCGGCAAAAGTTGTGTACACAATAGCCTTACGGATTTCCGTATCCTTGCTAACTTTTATAGCTTTTAATTTCGGAAAAACAGTTTCGTTCACAAACTTCAATAAGTCATCGCCCGTAAGACCATTTTTCTGCGCCCAATTTTTCCATTGGATTTCTTCGGGAATAATAGAAACATAGTTTTTATCGTTTGCCTTCCATTCCTCTTCCTTTGCACTATACACTTTCAAGAAAAGCATCCACGCAATTTGTTCTATTCGTTGTGCATCGCCGTTAATACCAGGATCGGAGCGCATAATGTCGCGCAATCTTTTTACAAAGCCAGAAATATTGCTCATTTGTTATTGGATTATGTTTGTGTATAAAGCTGATTTTAATTGGTGCATTGCTGTATGGAAACCTTGTTCTCCATTGAAATACGAGATAACCTTCATAATATTTCCACCAAGTAATTTCTTCATAAACGGCGTATTGAATATTGCTTCATCTTCCATCTCGTAAATACCTTCGTTTTTGTATTTATCGAGTAAGATATTCAATACTTTTTGTGCCTGTTCGCTATATTGGCTAATGAAATCACGTTTTTTTACATTATTTGCCCGTTCTGCACGAGTCAACGGTTTCTTATCGTATGCAATGTGGCAGATAAAATCAAAATCATCTACATCAATAAGATTTTGTTCTCGTTTTAGTTTTTCGAAATCTATGCCTAAATCGGCAAAATGTTTACGGATTTCCGCTTTCTTTTCAGCCGCATTCCAACTCTGAATAAAATTATCCAAAGAAGCGTATTCACCCAAAACATTTGTTTTGGTGTAATCAATTATACTTTCGCTTTTAAGTAATCTACCATTTACATCGTAGGTAGAAACCACTTTGTTTATGATTTCGACCTTACAACCTTGTGCGTTAACTATCGGTTTTACCGCGTATGGAATTGGTTCTCCCGGACCTACTTTTTCTGGATCTTTCGGTTTATTACTTTCTCCCGGAGTTGGCGGATAATTCGGATCAACTTCAATCGGTCCATCCCAATCAGGATCGGCAAAAAGTCGGGTTACATTGCGTAAATCCATTACGACAAAGCTCATTTTCCCTTCTTTTTCGCGCACACGAGTACCACGACCAATTATTTGTTTGAATTGCGTCATTGAACCAATCATTTGGTCAAGCACAATCAGTTTGGTCATTTTACAATCGGCACCTGTAGAAAGCAATTCCGAAGTAGTTGCAATTACAGGGTATTTTTCGCCAACCGAAATAAAATACTTCAATTTGCTTTTACCATACACATCGCTTCCAGTGATACGAACGACATAATCTGAATTTTCTTTCATCATATCGCTGTTCAAATTGCTTAAAGCAATACGCATTCGTTCAGCGTGGTCTTCGTCGGCACAGAACACAATGGTTCGAGCCATACGGTCGGTAGCCTTTAAGTATTTTGTTATTTCTTCGGCAACTTGGTTTATTCTATCTTGAATAACAATTTTGTAGTCAAAATCACTATTCGTATAGATTCTATCTTCAATTAGTTCACCGTTTATATCACGTTGTCCAGCCGTAGGTCTCCAACCTTCGCTAATGTTTGTTGTTATCTTTATAACCTTAAACGGAGCAAGAAAACCATCTTCAATTCCTTGATTCAAACTATACGTGTACAATGGTTCACCAAAATATGTAAGATTTGAAATATACGACGTTTCCTTTGGAGTTGCCGTCATACCCAATTGGTATGCAGAATTGAAATAGTCTAACACACAACGCCATTGGCTATCGTCTTTTGCAGAGCCACGGTGGCACTCATCAACAATAATCAAATCAAAATAATCAGGGCCGAACAAATCAGCATAGTGATTTTCGCCATTATCGCCAATCAATTGTTGATATAAAGCAAAATACACTTGATATGCGGAGTAAGTTGCCTCGCCTTTACTTTTATCAGCAGTGTAATTAACCTTGTGCGTTACCTTCGCAAGACTCTTAAAATCTTGGTCAATAGATTGGTCAACCAACACATTTCTATCGGCCAGATACAACACCTTTTTAACCAAACCACTTTTTATCAAACGATATACGATTTGAAAAGCAGTATATGTTTTACCTGTACCCGTTGCCATAACAAGCAACATACGTTTTTGTCCATCGGCAACAGCTTTCAACGTAGCATTTACCGCATTTGCCTGATAATATCGTGGATTAAATGTATTTTGGTCGGTATAATATGGTTGATTTGCAAGAGCAATTTCTCTTTCAGTCAAACCATCACCGCCATTTACTTCTGTCAAGTAACGACTTTCCAATTCTTGTTGCGAAGGGAAATCACTCAAAGCAATTGTGCGTTCTTTCCCAGTAAGAAAATCGTACTCTTGAAAAGCAATTCCATTTGAGCTATACGCAAAAGGAATATTCATCATTTGGCAATATTCCTTTGCCTGTTGCATTCCGTGAGAATGAGAAAATTGAGCAGATTTAGCCTCAATAATTGCAAGTGGCGTTTGTGGATTTTTATATAAAATATAGTCGGCTTTTTTCGGTTTTTCACGAACGGTTACATTTCCTTTAATGTTAATCTTACCATCGGTAATTTTCTGTTCCATTGTAATGAGCGACTTATCCCATTTGTCTTCCAGAACAGGAGTAATGTACAATCGCTTAATGTCCTCTTCGCTTAGTTGACTAAGAGGATGAACTTGAGAACGAGAATTATTTGTATTTGCCGACATTTATTTATTTCAGTCTTCAAAGTTAAAAAAATATACGGCTCACAAAGAAAACGTCAAATAAAAATTAACAAAAACAAATAAAAATGAGAATAACAGAAAAATCATATCACCAATTTGAAAATATGGCTCTACTCTACAACCCACTTTCCGCCTTTGTTCGGACCAACACGTTGAATAACACCTATGGATTTGAGATGAGCCAAAAGTCGTTCGCATTGTCGTGTTGTAATATGAAGATGTATAGATAAATCTTTTGCCGTAATAGACGGTTTTAGTTTTATTATTTTAAGAATTTTCTGTTCGTTTGTACCGACATTTATACCGACATTTATACCGACATTTTCAGACAATTCATTACCTTGATGGACCTTAAGCGTTGAAAGTATTTCTTTCAGCATAAAATCAATAAATGGTCCCGATTCACCAGCTTTGGTGCTTGCGGTAATTGCATCGTAATATTTTTGCTGATTACTATATACCATATTTTCTACAGGCAAATGTTCAAATACGGGACTTAATTTCCCCAATATCAACGATTGCCATAAACGCCCCATTCTACCATTTCCATCTATAAAAGGATGAATAAATTCAAATTCATAATGAAATACACACGAACGAATTAACAAATGGTCTTTTGATTCTTTTAACCATGAAAACAATTGCGACATAAGAAGTGGCACACGTTCTGCGGGCGGTGCCAAATGTACGCAACCCTTTTCTCCAAATACACCCACGCTCGAAGTTCTATATCGACCAGCATGGTCAACAAGAGATTGCATCATAACACCATGAGCATTCAACAAGTCTTTTTCCTTGAACGCATCAAGTGTTTGATACATTTCGTATGTTTTAATTGCATTTTTAACTTCAATAATTTGTCGTTGTGGAGCTATGACAATTTTGCCATCTATTATATCAGAAACCTCATTCTCTGTTAATTCGTTTCCTTCTATTGCAAGTGAACTATGAATAGTTTTTATACGGTTTATTTTTCGTAAACGAAGCGCATCTTCCTGTTCTAAACGAATAGCATATCGTTCAATTTGAGAAGAAATCTCCGCAATTAAATTAATTGCAGTTGCACTTATTGTAAACGGAGGTATATACCCTTGATTTTCACTATTTTCCTTCACCTTAACTCGCGGTTTTTAATTCGTTGCAAGATACAAAAAACTTGACAAAGTTCCAGTAATTCTTGTGTTTGTCCATATAAATTTAGTCAAATGAGAATATCAATATAAAATTTTCGTTATATATTTGTCGTGTTCTTATGTATCAACATAAAGGCGAAAGCCCTGAACCATTCGAACAGAGGCCGATTAAGTTCGTGCGAGTTTTC
Source organism: Bacteroidales bacterium (assembly GCA_045599365.1). GTDB lineage: Bacteria > Bacteroidota > Bacteroidia > Bacteroidales > UBA1715 > UBA1715. The sequence continues at coordinate 540 of JAZRVS010000174.1, read as the reverse complement.
GGCTACGGCGTGAAAACTCATAAAGAGGAGGTGCAACAGCCTCCTTTTTATTTTCTTTTAATCCACAAAACATAAAAATTTCTTTCAAAATTTTTCCCATTCACTTCGTCTCTATTTATGGTTATCAATCGCGAACCTTTAAATATAAAAAGTTGTTCTAAAACTTGTTGTTTGTGAAAAGCATCCTTTACCAGTACAAGTAAAAATCTGAATGAGGGGTATTGAAGTAGGTTTACAACAATCCTATTTGATTGTCTTGTACCCTCATATATACGTGTTGACAATGCACGACCTCCACTACTCGTTTTTCCTTCCACGTAAAATAGTTTTTCTTTTTGTCTGATAATGAAATCTGCACTTTTGGTATTCGATGGATTTGAAAGAAGAAAAACGTCATATTTGTTTTTTACGAATTTTTGGGCAATTTGAAGATTTTGAGATAGTTCGCCTGTTTTCAAAATTTCGTCATATTCATTCTCGTTTAATGTAAAAATTTTGTTCTCGCCTTCTGTAAAACGTTTCATTTCAACAAATTGCGGT
>JAZRVS010000173.1:0-3789 GCA_045599365.1 Bacteroidales bacterium | reverse complement strand
CCGCAATTTGTGACCTTTGCTCTGAAGTAAGTTGTTTGTACATTGCAATACAAAATTAACTGAAACTTTGCGAGAGATAGTAATATTTCTCGCTTTTTTTGTATCGCTACTCAACTATTCTATATTTTACCCATTATTTTCACACTTCTTATTTGAATATAATACGTGATTTGTCTGGCAATTGACAACTGAATTGTTGCCAAGATGTATATCACAACTTAGTTTTATACGTTTATGATTAGTAGAATAATATTGTGATTACGTAACCTACAATAGTAGAAACTGTGACACTAATAAGCCCTGGCATCATGAATGAGTGATTGAGAAGATACTTACCAATGACAGTTGTCCCTGTTCTGTCGAAGTTTACTGTTGCGATATCCGAAGGATAGTTTGGAATGAAGAAATACCCATAAACCGATGGGAGAACACCAAGGAGTACAGGACCAGGAATTCCAAGTTTATATGCCAACGGAAGCATAGCAACAATTACTGCACCCTGAGAATTAATAAGTACGGACACAATAAAAAAAGCAAATGCTATTGTCCATGGATACTCGCTAACAACCACTGTAAGACCATCCTGTATCACGCTCAAATGATTTGAAATGAATGTGTCCGCAAGCCATGCAATACCATAGATTGCAACGACAGCAACCATACCTGATTTCCATACCGCATCATCTATAGCCTTCTTTGGAACTGCCTTACAAAAGACAATCATAAATGCAGCTGCGGTAATAAGTACAATCTGAATGATGATATTCATACCAAGTGGCTTGAATATAGGTGTACCATCTTCTGCAAGTTTTCCAGTGTCGAATGACGGACGCAGTTCATATCCTAATATTTGAAAAACAGAAAATGTGACAATTACCAGTATTGCGAGGAAGAAGATATATACGGCTCTTTTTGCTTCTGGAGTAATTTCTTTACCAAGAGATGTAGTGCTTTCATATAGCTGTTTACGGAATTCTTCGTTTTGAAGTTTTTTCTGAAATACTGGATCTTTATCCAGGTCAAGACCTCGTTTATATGAAGCCATAGACGCGCACATTAAGCCACACAGAGATGCAGGTATGGTTACGGAGATAACTTCAAGGTAATTAACATCGAATCCATTCGCATTGGAAATGACTACAAATGATGCTACTGCAGCAGCAATTGGAGAACATGTAATACCTACCTGTGATGCCACGCTTGCAACTGCACAAGGACGTTCAGGGCGAATACCTTTTTTTATCGCAATATCTACGATGATAGGCGAGAGAGTATATACCACATGACCAGTACCTACCAGCACTGTAAGGAAGAAGGTACATAGAGGCGCAAGGAATGTTATATTGTCTGGATGTTTTCTTAACAATTTCTCAGCTATCTGTATCAGCAAGTCCATACCACCTGCAGCCTGCATTATTCCCGCACAAGTAACGGCAGCAATGATGATGTAGATTACGTCAGTTGGAGGATTGCCAGGTTTGAGTCCGAAACCAAATACGAGAATGGCGAGTCCGATGCCTGACATTGCACCCAATGCAAGACTACCGTAACGTGAACCCACGTAGAGGCAACCAAGAATTATAAGAAGTTCCAAAACTATCGTTAGCATAGCATATTAAATATAAGTTCGAATTTTGATTATATTCAATGTGGCAAAATTACAAGAAAGATAAACAATGGCACAAAAATACTGCAAAAAACATCTCTTATGATAAATATTTGCAAAAACCTTTCAAGGTTGTTCAGAAGACATCAAGCAGAAACATTGCAGAGTTTGCTACAACTATTCTCCGCATTTTTGCGGAGAATGCAATTATTTTTTCTCTACAAAATTTGGTAATCTGCTGAATAGTAATCAGTTGCAACAACTAATCCTTCGCATTGATTTCTTGTTTCAGATGGCAAAGAATCGGACTTGATTTCCTGTGTAAATGTTGTATTTATGCTTTCCAAACTAAGGGTCGTGGGTTCGAGTACCGTTTCTCGCTCATTCATAGAAAAGCATTTACAAGACAACAATGTGCATCTATAAACTAAAGTTTGGCAAAAAATTCATCCCAATCTTTCCAACTAACATAATCTATATCATTAATATTACAAGTTAAATCGCCAAGATACAAAACAGTACCTTTACATTGTATATCGGCACGTTGTGAAATATACTTTCTAATGTTTGCAGAAAGATTTTTCTCTGCTTCGCTGGAACTTTTTATTTCAATCGCGAATGTATGTTTCCAATCGGCTATCGTGTCTATTTCAAAACCTGTAGATTCGCGGAAATATGTTATATTTGATTTCTTGCCTTTATTTAATCGAGATTTTAATATTTCCGAAACAGCAAATGTTTCCACCACGGCACCTTTGTGTTCATATAATAATAAATCCCTCGTTGACTCTAATCGCAACAAATAACACAAAAGTCCAGAATCAACAAAATATAATTTGGGCGTTTTTACTACCGACCTACCAAGATTATTGGTATCCGGTTCTAGAAAGTGTATGATAAATGAATTTTCCAATATGGAAAGCCATTGTTTTACTGTGGGTGCAGAAATGCCTAAATTACGAGCTATACTATCCATTGAAACCATTTGACCACTGTATGTAGCACAAATACTAATGAATTTCTTGAATATGGAAAGGTTAGAAACATTGATTTGGTCTCTAACATCCAAATCTAAATACGTATCGATATAATTTTCATACCAATCGTCTGCCAAAAATTTTTTTCGAGAATCAAACAAAGGAGGATAACAACCTTTGAAAATCATTTCATACGCATTTTGAAACGCACTTTTGGTTTGTTGTAGCTCATTAATAGTAAAAGGAAGCAATTTCAAAAAAGCGACTCTTCCTGCCAACGAATCTGTCATATTTTCTTTTAATCGGAATTGACTAGATCCCGTCAGTATATATTTGCCAGCAACAAATTCTTCTTTATCTACGTAAAATTTAATTGCATCAAAGATTTCAGGCACCTTTTGAGCTTCATCAATAATAGCTCCATCAGGAAATGCAAGTAAAAAATCCTTTGGATTTGACTTTGCAAGTTCACGCATGGTTTTATCGTCAAATGAAACATATTTCTTTTGAGGAAATGTCATTTTTGCCAAAGTTGACTTTCCACTCTGACGAGGACCTGTAATTCCAACAACAGAAAATTGTGATGCTAAACGTACTAAAGCTGATTCTGCATTTCTTTCTATATTCATAGTTAAAATATTTTTAGCAAAAATAAGAAAATCTAAAGTTTTACATGTAGAAAATCTAAAGTTTTTGCAAACTAAAATCTAAAGTTTCACAGGTTGAAATCTAAAGTTTCCCATGCTTGTAAACATCTTTTTTCAGACGACAAAGAATCGGAATTGATATCCTGTGTAACTGTTGTATTTATGCTTTCCAAACTAAGGGTCGCGGGTTCGAGTCCCGTTTCTCGCTCAAGAAACCTCGTTTATTTCTTTCTATTGCTGTCCGATAAAAACTGAAAATGCTCCAAAAGGAATTTATAACCCATTGATTCACAGCAATGCCATGTGTGCCAGTTCAAAGACAAGCCCCCCTCAGTCAAAATGAGTCAGTTCCGGAGGGGGTTCAGATGCTTCAGCAAGGATATTATCCCAGTCTTTCTCAGGATTGTTGAAGAGGCTATAGAAGTCAACGTAATACATAAGCGTTATTCTCGCCATTGTAGCCAGACCAGAGAAGCTCCATTGGCGTTTCAGTCCTTTCTGCATGACCATCAACAGCAGGTTAGCGATGAGCGTCACCCAAATTTGTATCTTGATGGCA
>JAZRVS010000172.1:0-22533 GCA_045599365.1 Bacteroidales bacterium | reverse complement strand
AGAATAAAGTGGATAAATGTGAAAAAGAAGCAAACAAATTTGCTAATAGCTATTTATTCAATGGTGATGATTTGAGAAAAACAGTTTTCGACAGAAAGCGAAATAATGTTATAATGAGTTATTCTGGTTTAGCAAAAGAATTTGAGGTTGATGAATTGTTTTCTTCTTATTGGTTGAGGAAGGCTCAATATCTACCAACTTTTCAAAGACAAATACAAATAGACTTTAGTTCAAATTATTCCATCTAACCCTCTTGACTTTTATTCCATAATTCGTTAATGCGAAAAATAATAGATGATTTGTCGGTTCTTGATACTGTGTTGGAATTTGCAAGCAACCAGCCGATATACAAACAAGATTTTTTCGACCACGACTTACCTAATGACCACGAAGTTACTGCATTTCTTTGTGCCGAAGGCTTTCTTAAAGAGAATGAAAGCCGCTTTGAGATAACCTACAAAGGAAGGATTCATTTGAACAAAGGTGGGTTTGTTGGCGAGCACCGAAAACGTATTTTCTCCATTGTCGTATCTGTTGCAACTCTTGTTGTTGCCCTTATTGGCGTGATTCTTCAATTCGTAGTTTAATGTTCTGCTAATATATGCCAATGCATACAGGCGGTGGTTTTGCTTTGTTTGTTTATTTTCTTTCATAACTCTTGACTTTTATTCCATAATTCGTATATTTGCTCTTGTAAACGTTGCGACGGGTAAAACCGCCGCCAGTTTCACCCGGATGGTTTTCTATTCGGGTTTTTTTATATCATACACATTGAATCCATTCTCTGACTTTACAACACAAATCAATTTTTTAAGATAGATTGTTTTATCTGTAATATAATCCAAACTATTTATGAAATCAGGGAAATGCTCCCATTTATCCATAACTTCGCTTAAATTGAATAAATTTTTATCGTGGAAATACAATACAACAGTTTCTACTTGTTGTCGATTTGCACTTTTCATAGAGTTTGAGCAATTATGCCCTTCAACTCCTTTAATATCCATTAAAACACCATTTATAAAACCATCTGGTTGGGTAACTCCTTCTGAACCTTTTTCACTACGTAAAATGACACTATAACCTTCTTTATATAAAGTTTCTATTACATTGCGTTCGTAGTCTCCGCGAGGGATTCCAAATTTTCCAATTGTGGGGTCAAAATTATGGTCATTATGTGTTGCCTGATACCCACCACTTTCCCAATCAAACTTTTGTTTTTTATAGTCTTTATTTTTTAGGTATGGAACAAATTCGTTGTGCCGTTCCATTATAGGTTTTAGTATTGCCTCTGGTGCTGAAGGATTGTTGCATTTAGCAATATAACTTGCTTTTTCAGTAAACACTTCGCCTGTAACGCTTGGATTTCCTTCCAAACCTTGTGGAACTATTGGCTGTTTCACATTGGAATTGTCGGTTGGCTGGTCGTCGCATTCTTCAACGTCGCACATACAGTTCCATTCGGTGCCCGGTGCGTTGTTGTTCCAAAACGGGTCGTCTTTTCTCCATATTCTGTTGTAGAACTTTGTATGTGTAATCCTTGGATTTGCCGCACGGCTTGGCAGCCATTTCAGGCACGGGAACAGTTCCTTTCTGTCGGGTTCGTTGAACTCACTGAATTGTTTTGCTGTCCTGGCACGTGCCGAAGCTGTTGCAAGTTCCGTTTCTGTCCAGGAACGAAATTGATTTTTGGTTGCTTCGTTCACTGCTTTAAGATCATCGCCCGAAAAGGCTTTTGAATTGTCTTCAAACGCTGTTTTAACGTAGTTAGATTTGTATGCGGCAAAACGGCTCACGTTGGCACGCAATTGGTCGGAAAGTTCGGGATATTCTTCGCCAAACACGTTGTCAACTACCTTGCGAAAATCCTTGGAATACTTTGCGTACAAGTCTTCCAAACTATCGTCGGGATTGATAGCGGAAAGTTTAATGATTGGTTTTTCGGCACAACCGCAGGTGCATCCTTCGGGATGTGCCTTTAGTCGAAAAAACCGTTCTCGCGTTCTGCCAAAGTTGCACCAATTCGTGCTTCGAGTGCGCTACCATATTGTCGGTCGCTTACAGGAATGCCGAACTTTTCTTCCATCCATTTTGAGTCAACTTCCTTGTATGGAAGAATGTCTTTTACCATTGTCCACAGCTTTTCGCTGTCTTCAACATTCGAGAATCGGAACATACATTCAGTTGCCGGCAACCATTCAAGTTTTCGGAATGCCGGCAACACAACCGAGTTGAAATACACTTCGACCATTCGCTGATCGGAAGCAATTAGTTTGTCCAGGATTGAAATAGCTGCTTGTTCCTTAGAATAGTTGCCGTTTTCGGTGTCCTGTCCCATGATTGCACCGCTTATGAGCAACGACATTTCGTTGTTGCACAGGCGAATAAGGTTCGCATACACATCGCCGTTGGTGCTTACGCCTTGTGCAAACTGAAATTCTTCGGTAGTGTCAATCACGAATGCGGCAGCTGCACCCATGTCACGAAGCATTTCCTCGGCACGCGAAAGCATAGCTTCGTCCTGTGTATTGGTTTTCACATAGCGTGGCGGAATGCCGTAGATTTCGCACAATTCGCTCCAACAGCTTTGCGCAAACTTCTTGAACAACACGTGCGGAACCGTCTTGTTGAGCAGACCTAAATTACCACTGTTGAATTCAAGTATGTATTTGCCATATTCGTTGAGTTCGCGGTATGGTATGGCGTTGTCGAAACTTGTGTCCGGGCAGAATAAACCATTCACGTGGTCGATGTTTCTTCGGTTGATTACGACCATTTGCGCCACGTCGTTCACGGATGAGAGTTCCACCAACGAATAACCGAACATTTCACTGTCGAGAATTGCCTTTGTCAAGTCTTGCAAAATAGGAATTGCACGAAGTTGCGTTGTCAATTCGTCAAGAACATTGCCGTTATTGTCAACCAGTTCAAACGGACGTGCAATGGTTGATTCGTGTCGGTTGTTTATTTGCGACGTTAGCAGTGCATCGTTACTTATTGCCGTGTAAATGTCCTGCAACAAGTATGATTTTGGCTTTTCCGCACGCAAAGCCAATTGTTGTGCATAATTCCAGTCGGCTATGTCCTTCCGTGTCTGATAGACGCTTTTTTTGACTACTCTGTTCGATAAAGTTGGAGTTATAGTTTTCTTCTTTGCCATGATAGTAGAGTTTATTCGTGTTGAAACTTAGGTCGTGAAATCATACGGAACGGTTTCTTTTCCGTGTTGCCCTCGCTTGGCGTTACAGGTGTTGGCGACGGCAAGTCGGTAAGCACCATTTGACTGTTGGCATATTCGCCCATTCCGGCTATTTTTTCGAGCGTAGTAATTGCATTGTCGTAGTGCGTCTTCACTCGTTCGTAGATTACATCGGGATTTGCAAGTTCGCAGATGTTCCAAGCAGCCACACGCTGAACAATCCTCATAACAAACTTGTTTCGTGAATCGCCTGTTGCATTGAAAATAGCATCAACATCGTAGAGCTTCCATGCGTTGTATTGTTGTGCTGTAAGTCCAGCCATTTCTCTTCTGTTGTTTGCTGCATGGAAATAGCTTTTAACCTCCGAAATGGCTGCTTCAATACCTTCGGTAACAATATCGTCGTTCTCTTCGGTAATTTCGTCAACCTGATACTCGTAGAGAACCGATTTCATTTCTTCTGCTGATATAAACATGATAATTAAGAGTTAAGAATTAAGAGTTAAGAATTAAGAGTTAAGAATTAGAGTTAGAATTCGACTGCTTCAGTATCTTCTTGATACACGTTTAATTGATACATATTTTGCATCGCTTGTTCTGGTTCGTTGGCTCAGCATCCATATTGCGGATTCGAGTGCATCGGGAGCATCGTCGTGCGAACGGCTGCCACGCTCGAACATCAGCAGCTGCTCTTCAAGAACTTGCATACCCGGTGTATTCTTTTCTTTTTCGTTGAACACCACCAAACCACGCTCAAACAATGGTTGCATAGCCTCGATACGAGCAAACTTGTCTGGCTTTTTGCGTGAGTCTCCACGAATGGGAACGTGCAAGCCAACCGATGCACCTACTTTCTTGAATTCGTCAAGCATAAGGTCCTGCATAAAGTTTGACTCCATGTAGTACATAACCGGAACTTTGCCGTCAACATAGTCCATTATTTCGTAATGCCAGTTCACCATTTCGCTCACGCTTGTTTGTCCGGCAAATGCTTTAAGCAAATGAAAGTGTCCGTCAGGTGTCTTTCCTACCAACATTGTTGCCTTGTAGTCGGCAGTTGCCGAGTTCTTGAACGAAGGGTCGGTGTAGCAAATAAGTTGTCGGTATTCTTTTAGTGGCAGCATCTTGCCATAGCGGATATGCTTTTGTTGGAATATGGCACCTTCGGTCAAAGGATTATTCATGTATTCCTTTTGGAATTTCCTTTCTCCCATAAACGCCCGCATTTCGGCAACTTCGGCTGGTGTGTAGTTTTCTTTCCAAGTAGGGCTTCCGTTTTTGTCGAGAATGTTTACCTTGGTGTGATGCACTCCTGGCCGTTCGATGATCTTCGATAGAATTGAAGTTTTTGCAATCTTATTACCAACCATGATAAAACGACCACGTCCCGCCTCCATGGTACCAAATAGTGCCGAAAGAACCCATTCCGTTGCTTTACCAACACGTTGGTCGTTGCGAACCATTTCGTCATCGTCAATATCGTCTATAATGATGTAGTCAGGCCTGCGACCGTTCGACTTTATACCACGTGGCGACTGACCACGACCAAGCGAAATAAAATAGCATCCGTCAGATGTTGTAAATTCGCCTTCTGCCCAGTTACCATCTTTCATCTGCTTACCGAAATCTTTGGTGTACAACTCGTTGAATTCGAGTTCAGCCTGCAAGTCTGCCAACAATCTGTCGGCTGAATCTTCGCTTTTGCTAACAAGTACAAGCGTATGGAACTGCTTATCCTTTTGGATTTTGAGCCACAGCGGAACCAGCACGCCAAAGTGAGTTGATTTAGCGTGACCGCGCGCCCACTCGAACACGGCACGTGTGTTTGGATTGTTCAATATATAGTTGGCTGCATCAATTTGGAACTTTCCACATTCGCAACGAGCAATATTTGGGAAATACGTCTTTACGAAAAAATTGTAGTCTTTCCTGGCACGTTCAATTCTTTTAATTTGAACCGACGGATCTTCTTTCTTCTTAAAGATTTCGCCGCTTTGAGTGGCTTCGTGTTGTCGTCGCCATTCCTTATATGCATCTGTCTTGTACGGATTTGCCATTGTTACTTGATTTATTCAAGGTCAAAATTGCCGTTTTACTATGGCGAAATAAAAAAGTGCGTTCAAAATGATAGAACTTTTTCCAAAGGTGTTTTTTCTGTTGAATTTTTGCTTTGTCGAAATAAAAACGAAATGGCAACAAAGCAAGAAATTGATAAAAAGAAACAGATTGCGTGTGACCTGTATATGAATGGCCGCACACTGAAAGAGATTGCCGAAAGCATAAATGTGAGCGACAATACTCTTACCAGATGGGCAAAGCTTGGCAACTGGAAGACGCGAAAAACAGCCTCGGGCGTAACGCGCAAAGAATTGGTTATTAAAAATCTCGAAGTAATCAACGTATTGCTTGAGAACATTAAGAATATGCAGGATGCGAAAGAACTTGGTCGCACTGTTGACCAAATCTGCAAACTGTCGGCATCAATAGAAAAACTCGACAAATCTACCAATGTAGTAACCGTGATAGAGATTTTCACGTCGCTCAACAAATGGTTGCGTCAGCGAATGGAATTTGACGCCAATATAACGCCAGAATTACTTCAAAAATTCGACTACTACCAAGACCTATACATTAACGAACAACTGAAGGAGGACACAAAATGAGATTCGTACTTTGCGATGGCAACAACATAAACAGTTATGGGTTCCGCACGAACCTGAACGGCCTGAACCTTGAAAGGTTCAAATCTAATCCTGTAATGCTTTTTTCGCACGATAGAGAAAAAGTTATAGGCCGTTGGGACGATATAAAGATTGAAGATGGAAAGCTTACCGCTGAAGCCATATTCGACGAAGAAGACGAAGACGGAAAGAGAATAGCCGGGAAAGTAAAACGCGGATTTCTCAAAGGCTGTTCGATAGGTATGTGCATATCCGATATGTATGAAGACGAAAACGGCATATTGGTCGCTTCTAAAAGTGAACTTATGGAAGCTTCAATTTGTGCGATACCTTCCGATGCAAACGCTATTGTTCTATACGATAAAAATCATAAACGATTGTCGGTTGACGAGGTGAAACAAATGTGTTTAAGTATTAACAATAAAAATAATATTATGACTGAACAAGAAATTAAACAGTTACAGGCAAGTGTGTCGGAAAAAGACACGAAGATTGCCGAGTTGCAAAAAGAAAACACTGAGTTGAAATCTCAGATTGCAACTGCAAAGAAAAATGAAGTTGAATCATTCCTTGCGGCAAAGATTGCAGAAGGGAAAATCGACGAGTCAGAAAAAGAAGGTTTCGCCAAATTGGCAGTAAACGACTTCGAGACAGTTAAATCAATTGTTGACGGTCGCAAGCCAAAACAAACATTGTCGTTGGCAAGCTTGCAAAGCTCTGGAAAGCAAAACACTTCCGGACGCGACAATTGGAACTATCTTCAATGGATGAAGGAAGATCCTGAAGGCTTGGCTCGTTTGAAAGCAGAAAACCCGAAAGAGTTCGAGCGTCTTCAAAAAACTTTGAACTAATTTTTAATTCTTAATTATTAACTCTTAATTCAATAAAGTCATGTTAAAACAAATTTTCGTAAACATCATTTTGGCGTTGTTCTACCCAGAATTTTCATGGTTGAAGGAACTTACGTCAATGGACCACATGGTATCGGCAAACAAAATCAATCTTGCCGAAGTAGGTGCTGATCCAGAAGTAGTTAAAAACAACAGCGTATGGCCATTAACGCCAACTCAACGCACCGATACAGGTATTGAGATTGTGCTTGCCACGTTCGACACCAAACCGACACACGTAACCAACGTGGAGGAAATGGAAACGAACTACAACAAATGTGAGTCGGTAGTCCGTCAACACGCCAGCGCATTATCAACAATGGCAGCATTGAGCGCAGCACACAACATTGCACCAGCAAGCCATACGGCTGCAACTCCAGTTCTTGCAACGACAGGTCAAGACAGAGGCGACGGCAACAAGGCATTGACGTACAAAGACATTCTTCGTCTCCGCACGGCATTCAACAAACAAAACTATCCTATGGAAGGACGAATCTTATTGCTTTGCCCTGAACACGAGGAAGATTTGCTTGCCGAAGATGTTGACCGCTACAACCGTATAATGACAACTGGTCAAGTTGCAGGATTCAAGGTATATTCATTCAACGGCAACCCTAACTATAGTACCGCTGGTGTTAAATCTGAATATGGTACAACAAACGCACAACCTTCATCGGTTGCATTCTGCAAGAGCGAGGTAATGCGTGCAATGGGTACAATAGAAGGCGAGCCAGAGAAACGCTGGGCAGACTATCGCGGATGGTTGCTTGGATTCCAAATGAGATTCGTTGCAATGCCATTCCGTAGCAAAGGTATAGCTGCAATATACAGCGCAGTTGCAAATCCTGATACTCCAGAACCAGAAGTAGAAGTAACCATTACTGGTGCGGACGCAGTTGAAGCAGGTCCAACAGCAAAATCGTACAATCGCACGTATGCCGTAAGCAACGGCTCTCCAATCTCGGTAGCGAAAGACGATGAATCTGCTACTTGGTTGACTGTATCGGCTAATGGCAACAAGGCAACGATTGCGGTAGAAGCATTTGCTTACGATGCCGAAGCTGATGAAAACACTCGTACTGCAACATTCACTGTGAGTGCAGGCGATGCAACCAAGACTGTTACTGTGACTCAAACAATGGCTGAAGCCTAGTGTGGTTATAAGTTAAGAGTTGATAGCGAATGCTATTAACTCTTAATTCTTAACTCTTAACTATCATGTCGCGTCAGAACTATAGAAGATTGACAAGGGAAGTTTCAAAACTTCAAATTGCCGTTGAAAAAAAGGCACTTGCATTTGTTCAGAATGAGCGCATTCCACTGTGGATTCGACGCGTCAAACTAAGACAACTGCAAAAGAAGGGATGGTTACTAACGGCTGAATTATAATATGAAAGCTATCTGATCCATGAGACCAATTAAGGAAGTGATAATTCATTGCACGGATACGCAAGAAGGCGTTCCTATCTCAGTTGAACGTGTCAACCAATGGCACCTGTTACGAGGGTTCCGTTGCATTGGTTATCATTTCCTGATTGGAATAAACGGCGAAGTTTGGAAAGGAAGAGGCGTTGAGGAAATCGGTGCTCACTGCACTGGACACAACCAACATTCAATTGGCATTTGTTACGTTGGCGGTTGCGACAGGAACAAGAAACCGAAAGACACACGCACTCCAGCCCAACGCCAATCGTTGAAAAAACTTGTGGACGATTTATTGAAACAATATCCTAACGCAACGGTTCACGGACACAACGAGTTTGCAAACAAGGCGTGTCCCTGTTTCGATGTTAAAAAAGAATTCGGAAAATGATGGACTGGACAACAATAATACTTTCTGTGATTACACTGCTTGGTGGCTGTGGTTGGTTGTTCGACCACAAGAAGCACGCAGAGGAAATCGAAAGTCTGAAAAAGGACAACGAGCAAAAGGATATGCAGCTTGCCAAAACTTACGTTGACGAGTTCCGCGAGAATGTTGCTAAGCCATTGCAGACCGAAGTAAAAGGATTAAGACGTAACGTAAAACAATTGACAAATGCGGTTGAAAAAATTAACGATTGCGACTATCGTAGCCAGTGCCCTGTTCGCATTGAGTTGCAGAAGCAGCCAGCAGATTCACGAGACGCTGAAGATTGTTGAAGTACACGACACTGTGCGAGTGTCAGCCTTAAATGACCGACACGACAGCATTGTGTACGTTTACCGAAACGATACGGTTATGATTGACCGCTGGCACAACGTAACGAAAGTTGACACGGTTTACAGGAACAACACCGAATACGTCCACGACACGGTGCGGATGGAGAACATAGAAACCCGGCAACGCACCGAGCCATGGACAATTAAAGACAAGGTAAAAACAGAATTGAAAGCCTTTTTTATTGGAGTATTATTGACGGTATTAGTCGCATTCGGAGCAAAATTAGGATTTAGAATTAACAATAACAGATAACGATATGGCAAAGAAGACACAAAACGAATTACAGGCAAAAGCCGAAGAACTAAAAAAGCAAATGCAATGTCAAAAGATTTGGTATGTACCAGCTAACGGACATTGGTTCTCAAAGAAATCAGCTGCCGAATTTGTTGCATCGTGCTGGGATTGTAAAGTAATTGAATATTAACAGTAAAAACGAAAAGAAAGATGTTACCACGTGTAAAAATCACATTTGAAAACGGATTGATTGGGGCAACTGACCCAATTGATGACGGAGTTGCAGGAATGATTTGCAACGGTTCTGCCGTTACAGGCAAACTTGCACTTTTAACGGCATATCTTATAACCAGTCTTGATGGTTTGGCGGCTCTTGGAGTTGCCAATGACGAAAGCGATGCAAACAAACACATCTACAAAGCCGTTCAGGAATTCTACGCAGAAGCACCAGAAGGTTCCAAGCTTTGGTTGTATGTTGTTGCCGACACCAACACAATGGCGCAAATGCTCGATAAGGACGGAACTATTGGTAAGGCATTCATTAATGCGACAAATGGAGCGGTTAAAATCCTTACAGTAATTCGTAAGCCATCGTCGAGCTACGAACCAACCATTGCCGACGGACTTGACTCCGATGTTTTGGCGGCAGCAGTAAAAGCACATGCATTGGCAGAATGGGCGTGCGAAAACAAGTATGCACCATTCGTCACAATTCTTCCCGGGCTATCATATTCTGGAACCGCTTCGGAATTGGCTGATTTGTCCGAATATGGCTACAACCGTGTAGGAATTCTTATTGGCGATACGGTTAGCGATAGCGGTGACGCCTGTGTAGGATTGCTTCTTGGTAGAATTGCCTCTATCCCTGTTCAACGCTCAATTGCAAGAGTGAAAACTGGAGCAATCGAAAACACTGCTTTGTACATCAAAGATAAAGTTGCCGAAAACGGCGATCCAGATTTGATTCACGATGCTGGCTATATTTGTCCGCGAACATTTGTTGGCAAGGCTGGCTATTTCTGGAGCGACGACAAATTGGCAACTTCGGCAAGCGACGACTATGCTCTTATTCCTCGCCGAAGAACAATAGACAAAGCGTTCCGCATTGCCTACAAAACTTTGATTGAGGAATTGAGCGACGAAATAGCATTGACCAACGAAGGAAAGATTCCTGCTGCAATATGCAAATCTTTGGAAAAAGCGGTTGAAAGCGACATAATTGCATCAATGGGCGAAAATCTTGGCACTGATCCCGACGATGCAACCGACAAAGGCGTACAATGTTACATCGACACGAACCAAGTGGTTGTAAGCACACAAAAAGTAAACGTAAAACTTCGTGTTAAACCATTTGGCTACTTGAAGTACATTGACGTATATCTTGGTTTCTTAGTAGAATAATCATTTAAAACAAAAAACTATGTTCAACAGTAGAGAATACGAATACGCAGATGTAACTGTAGTTCTTGGAGGCAAAGACCTTACAGGATTACGTGGTGTTAGTTACAGTGTTAAGCAAGAGAAAGAATTGATTTATGGAAAGGGAAACCTTCCTCACTCAATTCAAAAAGGAAACAAGTCATTTGAAGGTGAAATCACAGTTTTGCAAAGCGAATTGGAAACGCTTATTGCCAATTCTCCAAAACGAGATTTGATGGAATTGCAGTTTGACGTGGTTGTGTGCTATGGCAATCCATTGAACGGCGATGTAATGATTACAGACACACTGATTGGTTGCCAAATCACTGACTACAAAAAGGAAATGAAACAAAACGACAAGTTTATGGAAGTGAGTCTTCCAATCATTTTCTTGCGTAAAGAATAGACTGAATTAAGAATGAAGAGGCAAGAATTAAGAATGTTTCTTGCCTCCATTCTTAACTCTTAATTTTTAACTCTTAATTTATAAAACCTCATGGAAAAAGAAACAAAAACATTAATCGGTCAGGCTACCGAAGAACAAATAGCCGAATGGAAAAAACAATATGGCGAAGTATGGGCTGCGGTTTGCGACGGACACGTTGCGTATTTAAAGAAACCAAGCCGTAAGGCATTGAGCTATGCCAGCGTTGCAAGCAATAATGGAAAAGACAATATAAAATTCATCGAAGTAATATATGATGATTGTTTTATTGCAGGTTCTCAAGAGTTTAAAACGAACGATGCATTCTTTATGGGTGTGAGTAAAGTTCTTACTGAACTTGTTGAAGTTAAGGAGGTTGAATTGGGAAAGTTATAAATGCGTCAGTTGTTCAAGAAAGTCAAGGCGTACGAATTACTGATGCGGAACTTCGTTACTATTTGCACATTCAAAATCCAGAAGAATTGAGTGACGAAGAATGGGCAATGCGATTGCAAGAACTCAAATGGATACGGCAAAAGGAAGCGGAAGCAAACCAACTTAAATTAAGAAATAGCCGATAATCCATAAAACAACAAGAGCAAGCAAAATGTATTCATAGGCATTACTTTTTGAAGTACAAATTGCGTGGATTAATTTATATACTCCAATTGTGCTATAGTAAAGTAAGTAAAAAGGAAGTAAAAATATGGTTACAATCAACTTGAATAGAACGACGAAAATGACGGTCCAACCAAGAAGTTTGTAATTAAATGTCCAAAAACCAATTAGGTCCATAGTTTCCTTTTTTTAGATATGCAATATACAAAAAAAATAATTAAAAGTCAATGGCTGATAATAGTTTAAAATATGTAATAACAGTTGATTCCAAAACAGGAGTTGCCAATGTAGAAAGATTGGGAAACACGGTTGAACAATCTACCAAAAAGGTTGCAACACTAAAAGATAAATTAAAAGATTGGGGTCAAGTTGGTATGGGCATATCTGCTATTACAGGTATTGTTAGTAGTGTAACTTCTGCTATCAGCAGTATGGCATCGGTGTGTTCTAACGCATGGCAAGAAGAGGAAGAGGCACAAGCAAAACTTTCCGCTGTCATGCGAAATACAATGGGAGCATCGCAAGACGAGATTCAAAGTATTCTTGATTTAACAGCAGCACAACAAAAACTTGGCGTTGTTGGCGATGAAGTTCAGTTGGCAGGTGCCCAAGAACTTTCTACATATCTTGGGAAAAAAGAATCATTGGAAAAACTGTTGCCTGTGATGAACGACATGTTGGCTCAACAATACGGACTGAATGCGACACAGGAATCAGCCGTGAACATTGCCACTATGATGGGCAAGGTAATGGACGGACAGGTTGGTGCATTGAGCCGCTATGGTTACAAGTTTGATGAAGCACAAGAAAAGATTTTAAAATTTGGAACTGAAGAGGAACGTGCAGCAACTTTAGCTGAAGTAGTTTCGGATTCTGTTGGTGGTGTAAACGAAGCGCTTGCACAAACAGATGCTGGTAAACTCAAACAAGCGTCAAACAACTTTGGAGACCTTCAAGAGCGTTTTGGGCAATTTATTGAAAAGTCAAAGGTCGCTTCGTTACCGCTATTAGATACTTTTATGGGACTGGCAGATAATTTACTGCCTATTCTTGATACATTCATTCAACCATTGTCAGATGCAGTAAATTGGATTGTTAAAAAAATAGATTGGCTTGTACCAATACTACAAAAAATGTTTTCTCCCGCACTCGACATTATCAATCAAATGAAAGATAAAACAGGAACATTACATTTTATGTTTGACAAAATTGGTAGGTTGTTTACGACATCAATACTTCCTGCATTACAAAACATTTTCAGTTGCATATTTGAAGTGGTTGGTGCTGTTGTAGAATGGATTCAACAAAGTGAACTTTTGAAAGATGTTATTGATCTTGTAGGAAATCTTATTGGTGGTTTATGGGAAATTATTTCTGGAGTTTTTCAAACATTAAAAGACCTATTTCTGGATGTTATAATGCCTATACTTGATGGATTTGAGTGGTTGTATAGAAAAATCAAAGAATTGATTACTGGTAAACCTGTAAAGGTAGAAGAAAGAAAGACAACAACGCAAAATACAAATCAAAAAACCACAATGGAACAAATTGTTGGTTCTACTAATGCTGGTACAAATGGTGGTACTGAGAATTTGAATAAGACATTGTCTTCAACAACCACAGCCGTTGCCACTGGTGGCACTCGCAACACGCAAATAACCATAAATCTTGGCAAGTTTATGGACAATATGGTGTTTAACGGTGGTTACGACGAGAACCGTCAAGATATAGAACAACACTTTAGAGAAATGTTGCTTAGAACCTTATATGCAGCACAAATTAGTTAGGATATGGCAAGAAATGTTATAAACATAGGACAATCACGGCAAATTGCAACAGGAATCAACCCTATTCAACCAATAGTTCCATTCCAGAACCACGATGCTGTTTTGGGTTCCAATGGTTCTGTTCGCGAAAACATATTCATTTCTGATTCGAATGCATTTGTATGCCCAGTTACATTTATTCTGCCTAACAAGGAATTTGCATATACGTTCCCAATAGAACCATTGGTAAGCGTAAGCGGTGCAAATAAGATTGTACGCCGTTATGTGGCAAAGTCAAAACGCCGTGGAAGCATAAAAGAATTGTGGAGCCAAGACGACTACACCATAACCATTGGCGGAGTTCTTACCGTTGATTCGCAGTTCTGCGAACTGAAGGATATGATAGAGTGCTGTGCCGCCGAGGAATCAATTAGAATGATTTGCCCTTACACACAAGAGGCTTTCGGCATTACGCACATTGCCATAGAATCATACGATTTTCCGTTTACAAAAGGAACGGAGAATTACCAGTTTACTATTAAAGGCTACAGCGACGAAGCCTATTCACTTTTGGAGGAAATGTAAGATGTTTAAGATGTGTTACAACATAGAAATTGGTTCGTACAGGCTCAAACACGTTGAGAGCGTGAAAATATCACGTTCCGTTGAAAACCTTATGGACACGGCAACTATTGTAACACCAGCAACCGTTTTCAACAAAGCTTTGGAAGTACAGGATAAACTGAAAGTGAGTTCAAGAGTATTGATACAACTTGGTTATAATGATAAACTTCAAACGGAATTTGAAGGCTATTTAAAAAGTGTTAAAACCGATGGCGGTTCACTTACGTTGGAATGCGAAGATGCCTTGTATTTGTTCCGAGAAAGTGTCAAAAATGCGGAATACAAGAATATCACGGTAAAAAATCTATTGCAGCAGATTATCCGTGAAATGGAACAAACCAATGGACAATTGAAGGACAAGGATATAATTGTTGATTGCAAATATGATTTTACCTACGAAAAATTTACAACGGTGAACGCTTCTGGTTTGGAAGTTCTAAAAAAGATTCACGATGAAGCAAAACCGAACATATTCATAAAAGGTAACGTGTTGCACATCCAGCCATTGTATGCCGATATGGAACTTCCGACCATTGCCTACAATATGGCGGTGAACATTGACCGTGATGGAATGAACTTGAAATACCGCCGTGCCGACGAACGCAAACTAAAGGTTACTGCAAAAGGTAAAAACAAAGACGGCAAGGAAATATCGGTAACCGTTGGCGAGCCGAACGGCGACACCGAAACAATAAACTTTCCGGGCATAACCACCGAGGCACAATTACGCAAACTTGCTCAAACGGCACACGACGGTAAGGTGTACGAGGGTTATGAAGGAGATTTTACATCGTGGTTGATACCATATATTGAACCAGGATATAGCGTTCAGTTGAGAGACAACGACGACGAAGTGAAGAATGGTAAATACTATGTGTTGAAAGTCGATACCACGTTCGACAGTTCTGGAGGGAAACGAGTGATAGGACTTGGTAAGAAACTTTGATTAACGCTTTTTGTTAATCCATATAAATTCAATACCTGGAGTCATAGCTTGGTCTAAAGACGAACGTATGGGACGATAACAAAAATGAGCAGCCAAATCAACAGGTTGCGAGAGGTCTTTGACAATTTGAGCAGTAAAGTCGTAGCAGGAATCTACGTATTGCCACCAACAACATTCGGTTGGAGTTGTACTTGTTGTGTCAATATATACTTCTGCAGTGAAACAAGTATATGTTGCGTCGTACACAACTACATCCGCATTGGAATCAACCAGTTTTACTTTGGCACAAAGTGGATATTGCTTGATTCCGTCAGGGCGTTTGACTGAAAACGTGCAGTTCTGAGGATTAATGTCGTAGGCGAAAGTTTCGTGTTTTAGCACTTCGCCACCGCCATACACAGTTACGTTGTGTGAATTGGGTGCAGGATACGAAGTGTTGACGTGATCGACATATTCGATGGTAAAATCCTCGAAGGCGTCTACAAATTCAACGGTAAAGTCCTCGAAGGCTTCAACAAACTGCCAACGTCCTGGGCGGTCGGCGTAAGCGTTCACTTTCTCAACTTTGAGGTTGGCGTTCACGTTCACCACCCGAACCTTGTAGTCGGCACGGCTGTTCACCACTCTTACTTTTCCGTATGGGTAAGACTGCGAAAAACAAACAACGGAACAAAAACAAAATAGAACAAAAACGAAGTTTTTCATCACCGAAATATTTCGTCAAATATAAAAAACAAGAAAAACAATG
The DNA here is from genome assembly GCA_045599365.1 of Bacteroidales bacterium. Classification (GTDB taxonomy): domain Bacteria; phylum Bacteroidota; class Bacteroidia; order Bacteroidales; family UBA1715; genus UBA1715. Next base: position 6,781 of record JAZRVS010000172.1, on the reverse strand, counting down.
TCAACAGAACGAGACATAAAAGAAGCAATACAAGCACTTGGTAGCAATGGAAACGGCAAGACGTTTTTCACTGCCGAGGTTGTTTCGGTTTCGGGCAACACCTGTACCGTTAAGAGCGACGATTTAGAGATGAGCGATGTGGCAATCTGTGCCATTGGCGGTGCAAGCGGAAATTGTCTTGTGGTTGTCCCCAAAGTTGGCAGTGCGGTACTAATTGCCGACCTGAGCGAAGGTACACGCCGAGACCTTGTGATTGTTAAATACACCGAAGTTGAAAGCATCACAATCAATGGCGGTAACCTTGGCGGATTGGTAAATATTGCGTCATTGACGGAAAAGTTGAATGATTTGGTAGATAAGTTTAATAAGCATACGCATTCTGTATCAACGGAAGGAACAGCAACTGCACAAGCAGGAACAGCAGCTGCAACATTAAATCAAGCAATTCCATTCAATGAAAATGATTACGAAGATGAAAAAATAAAACACTGATATGAAAGGCATTTGTTTAGATAGCATGACATACGACGCAATGGTAAAACCACAACGCAATTCGCTTGGTTTGATTACCGATGGATTGCTTGTTGGCGATACCATGTATCAGAACGAAGCTTTGATACTGATTTCGCACCAAGGCGAGTTTAAGGAAACTCCTTTGCTTGGCGTTGGCATTGATGATATGGTAAACGACAACGATATTTTGCAATGGGAGCATTCAATACGTGTGAACCTTTCGCGCGACAATATGGACGTTCGCACAGCACTAATCGACAAAACAACTGGTAACATAACGATTGAAGCAGAATACAAATGAACACGAATGTAAAAAACGGTCAATCACTATTCGACATTGCAATTCAGGAATGTGGCAGTGCCGAGTCGGCTTTCGAGTTGGCGTTGATGAACGGACTTGCTTTGAGTGACGAGCTCGTGAATGGTCAGGTTCTGGAACTTCCAGACGTTGCCGAAAAACAGATTGTGCGACAATATGCAGTTGACAACGTGTTCCCAGCAACTGCAATAACACCAGAGCAATACAACGAAACGATTGTGGGCGAAGGCATTGAGTTCTGGGGAATTGAGTTTGATTTTATAATTAGTTAGATATGGCAAGAACAGTAAAGGACATAAAAGACGAAATGACAGCAGAATTCGTATCGGATTCGGCCGTGGTTGAAAAATACGGATTGGACACAACTAAGACATTCGATGAGCAATTCTCGAAGGTAAGCATAGAAAGCATCATATTCTATGTGTTTGCATTTTGTGCCTGGACAGTTGAGAAACTTTTCGACACCCACAAAACAGAAGTTACGAACTACATAGACGAAATGAAACCTCACTCGTTGCGTTGGTATGTGAACAAGACGAAGTTGTTCCGAATTGGTCAATCGTTGATTGAAGGAACCGACCAATACAGCGACGAAGGTTTGACAGAAAAGGAAATTGAGGACAGACAAATAGTAAAATATGCAGCCGCAAGCGAACAAAATGCAACATTGTATATAAAAGTAGCAGGAAGTGGTCCCAAACCAATTTCAGAGGAACAACAACAGGCATTGACAGAATATTTGGCAGAAATTAAAGATGCAGGTGTACGAATTGTTGTACGCAATGCGAATGCTGACAAAATAAAAATGAGTTTGAGAATTTTTTACAACCCTATGATATTACAGTCAAATGGGAACTCATTACAAGGCGGAACGCCAGTTATTGATGCTATACAGCAATATGTTGAGAATTTACCTTTTAATGGAGAATTTCGCAAGGTTGATTTAGTTGATGCTTTGCAACAGGTAGAAGGTGTTGTAATGCCAGAATTAGTATCGGTTTCCACATCGGTTGCCACCTCGTATTATAAAATCCTTGATGATGCTTACGAAAAGCCATTTTCAGGTTATTATGAATTTGACATAGAAAGTACCACAATAGAATATATTCCTTATGAAAACGTATCTTATTGATTTTAAAAAACTGGTTCTTTTATTATTACCACATGCTTTGCGGAAAAAAATCATTTTTGCATTTCTCAAGGCTTCGGTCGCTCAATTAACTATATTAAGAGACAGCCTTTTGAAAAGCAGAAATTACAATTTACGCTCTCTTCATGTAACACCTCAAGTTTGTTATCTGAAAGCGTATTTAAATGAATGTTTTGGCTGCTCTTCAAATAATGGCTTTGAAATTTGCGACACAATTATAGAAGGAAACTACTTGCTAACATACGATGAGGACGGGTTTCGTGCAACAGAAATTCCAATAATAATCGACAATGGTGACAAAAGAATTTATGACGATGATGTTATCAACAGAGTAAATGACGGATTTACGGTAATCTGTCCCAGTGTAATTAGCGAATCAGATAAAACGATAGTAAAAACAATTGTAAACAAATACCGCCTTGCAAGTCGCATGGCGACAATACAATAAAATTATGGATACACAACTTTTTAAAAATCCCCAAGGTAGTTTCCCGTTATCAACAGATGCTGTTGATTTTATGCAAAATCAGATTTTGCTCGTGGAAAAATTAACGACAATTTTCGGTCGAAATGTGATGATAAAATTGCCTCAGCATCATGGCAGTTCTGCACCATCAGAAAACGGCTTAATGATTTTTGATGGAGAATTGGTTGAAGTCTCAGCGAGCATTGATGGTTTTTCTAACATAACAATGCTTGATTTAGTTGAGAAAAAAGTATCAATAAATGCTTTAGGTGAAATATTCAGTGATGTTAGAATTCTACACCATGTGGCACCAAGAAAAGCGTACACTGGTACACCGCCAAATCATACCCTTACTACTCCTTACCCAGGAACAATAAAGACAATTTCCTATACTGATTGTATCAAATTAGACGGCGTTGAAATTGCATCGTTAATAAAACCAGCATACGAAGAAAGAGTTCCTAAAGGTGCAATTATGATGTGGAGCGGTTCAATCAATAATATTCCTATAGGTTATGCTTTGTGTGATGGAGGAAATGGCACACCAGATTTGCGAGGAAGATTTATAGTTGGATATGATCCATCAGACGAGGATTATAACGCCATTGGGAAAACTGGCGGTGAAAAAGCTCACACTATGACCGTAGCAGAAATGCCATCTCATTCGCATTCATACCTATTATCAACAGAGATTCAAGACGACGTAAATCATGATGGATATGATACTATTGTTCACATTGAAAATACACAAGTATCAACTGGCAATACAGGTGGTAATCAAGCACACGAAAACCGTCCTCCATACTATGTGTTGGCATTCATAATCAAAGTAATCTAAAAAAAAACAATCATGGCAAAACAATCAAGACAAATACTAAAGAGTTGGTTCGTGCGAGGCGCAAAACCAACGCAGACACAATTCGGCGATACGTTTGATTCGTTCGTTCACAAAGATGATGTGATTCCTCAAAGTCAAGTAGATCAGTTGACAGATACACTCAATCATTTACAAGAAAGAGTCGCAGAATCAATCGAAGACGTGAAAGTGAACGGCGTTTCGTTGCCAAAGGAAAACAAGAGTGTAAACATAGTTTTGCACGAGTTGCTTCCATACAACGATATTGCCAAGATTGCCGACTACACGTACAGAATCAATTGCAATTATTTGGATTATGCGTATGCCAAACAGTATTTTGAAGCTGGAGACGCAGATATTCCTATTGGAGGATGTTCATCGGTGAAACGTGGTAATTTCTATGGACGAAATTACGATTGGTTCTACAACAATAGCGTTGATTTTGTTGTTGCAACTCCACATGCGTTTGGTAGGTATGCAACAATTGGATTTGGCGGATTTTCATCGAGATTGACGGCAGAATTTGTTGAATCTGGTGAGTATTCAGACGATTACAAGATTGTTCCCTTCAAAATTGTTGATGGAATAAACGAAAAAGGTGTTGTGGTGAACGTCAACGTAGTTCCTACACAAAAGGGAGAAACAACAGGAACAACACCACTCGTAGATACTAAGGAAACGATATGTAATATGATGCTTCCAAGGTTTATTCTTGACAAGTTTGCAAGTGCAACAGAAGCAGTAAATTACCTAAGAGATTATGTGTCGGTGTACAATTACAATTTGCTTGGCGAGTTGTACCACTACGATTTGCACATAATGGTTGGTGATGCAACCAACACATATATAATTGAATTTGTGAATAATGCTATGGTTATAACCGAAATTTCGGAAAAAGCATTTATGACCAATTTCCATTTGAATGGTGTTACGTTTAATGAAGATGGGAGCGTATATACACCGCTTGATAAAGATGCTGATGCTACTTGCGACCCCATAAGTGTCAATAATATAGAGTCTCATGGTTCTGGTCTCGAAAGATATAATCTCATCAATTCTGCATATTCTGGTATAACAAGAGAATCGGCTATGATTCAGCTGATGAACCAATTGATATATACGAATACGTATAAGGAAGAAACCAATCCTCGTTGGTTCACCGAGGGTGTTGGAGATTATGAATCGGGAGATGTTACCATAGGTACCGATTTGACCAGATTCAACGAGGTGTTCTCTATTATGCAGGAATTGTATGCTGATAGAGACAGAAATACGGGTAAGACGTGGCAGACCGTTCACTCTTGCGTTTATAACATTAACAGCAGAAGTGTAAAAGTTATATTCCAAGAAAGTGGTGATGTTTTTGAGTTTTCGGTAGAAAGAGTTGCGCAACCAGATTGGGAACAGTCTGATGAAACACAACCAGATTTCATTAAAAATAAGCCGGCTAATCTTGTACAAGATGCAGACTATCATCATACGGACAATAATTTTACAAGCACCGAAAAGAATAAACTTGCTGGTGTAGAATCAGGCGCACAAAAGAACGTACAATCCGACTGGAGCCAGAATGATGAATCTCAAGACGATTACATTAAGAACAGAATCTGTTATGAAGGCGGAGAAACAATAATAGATATGTTTCCAGCAGCTCAACATTCTGATTGGGGTGGATTTAACTATTCGTTCAATCCAACTGTTCCATTTGAAAATGGGAAGACGTACACACTTATAGTTGAACAGCACGGAGAAACAACTGTTATACCAACAGGTCCTTCAGACAATTCTCGTGGAAGTTTTAGCGGCAATGTTGATTGGGGACAAATGACGTTGTCGTGGAATAAAAATAACAATCCACAAGCAACTATAACTATCAATGCTGGTTATGGAAGACAAGACCTTGCTGTTCGACTGATAATGAAAGAAGTTGGTATCAAAACAATAGAAAAAAAGTGGATGCCAAATGATACGACTTATCACTCGGAGTTGTCAGCATCAGCTTCAGATTTGAATGATATAATGAACAATTAATATTAACTAAATAAAAAAAAATGAATGCACAATTAAAACAGACTTTAACCGACTTAGTCACTCGGATTAAATCATTCTCAAACGGAATGTATGTAACTTTATCAAGCAAAGGTGTTGCAAATGGGATTGCGACATTGGATGGTTCTGGAAAGGTGCCAACATCACAACTTCCAAGTTTTGTTGATGATGTAGTAGAAGTTGCCAACTTTGATGCGTTGCCAACAACAGGAGAAAGTGGTAAAATTTACGTAACAACTGACGATAATAAAACGTATCGTTGGGGCGGTACTACTTATGTAGAAATTTCTTCAAGTTTGGCACTTGGTGAGACATCATCTACTGCTTACAGAGGCGATAGAGGTAAAACTGCTTATGACCACTCGCAAATTACTTCGGGTAATCCTCATGGTGTTACTAAATCTGAAATTGGATTAGGAAACGTCGAAAATAAATCAGTAGCAGAAATTAAAACAGAATTGCGTGGTACAATAACCAGTGGCAATGCTGGATTTGCTATTGGTGGTGATGTATATGCTGGTTTAAACAACAAGGTTGATAAAGAAGCTGGCAAGGGATTGTCAACCAACGATTTTACGACTGAGTATAAAACTAAATTAGAATCAGCCGTTGTTACTGAAGAACTAGTTGCAACAGAGGAAGATTTAGAAGATATGTTTGCTTAAAAACTATGTGATTATGGACCAAAATTTAAAAACAACATTGACCAAGGTAATTGCAAGATTAAAAAATCTTGTAAAACAGCCCGATTGGGGTCAGAACGATAGTTCACAACCAGATTTTATTCAAAATAGAACACACTGGATTGAATACGTTCCAACAAGATATTCAAATTCTGATGTCAATTTCACCGAATCGGGGGTTAATGTCATGGCACATTTGTATGGTTATAACCAATATCCAGAAGGATTCTTTGATAACTTTATTACAGGGAATGAACTCGCAGTTGAAATAGACGGAGTTGTGAAGCGTGGAATTATTCGCAATCTCAATTCTGCTTATTGGATTGGCAATGGATACAGGATGTTACCGTCTGCTGAAGATACAGGCGAAGATTGGTGTGTTGGTACAATGTCAAGAGGATTTGATACATTAAGAGTTATTCTTCCCCCGTCATATGAGGGAACCCATGATGTTGATGTAATTTTATCGGAACAAATGGTTCATAAATTGGATGCAAAATTTCTTCCAGAAGTATTGAATGGCGAAAATATTACAATTGTACATCAAGGTGTTAATTACAAGTTGTCAGATGTGATAACAGCGTTAATTAATGCTAATATCTTAGAATAGTATTAGTGTTCGATTTAAACATTGATTAAACGGTATTAAAGGCGAAGATGGTTTTAATTAACTATCTTCGCTTTTTTTTGTTCAAAAATGTACTTTTTGATTTGAGAAAGTGGATTTTTTGATTTGGGGGTTATA
>JAZRVS010000171.1:0-1070 GCA_045599365.1 Bacteroidales bacterium | reverse complement strand
TGCAATCCCTGATGGTGTGACAAGCATAGGTGAAGATGCCTTCTATGGATGCAGTGGTTTGACAAGCATAACAATCCCCGACAGTGTGACAAGCATAGGTAAAGATGCCTTCTATAATTGCAGTGGCTTGACAAGCGTGACAATCCCTGACAGTGTAACATTAATGGAATCTGCTTTTTCCAATTGCGATAATATAGAATATTATAAAGGTCCTACAAAGGGACTTTATTATATCAATAAATCAAATCTTGAAACAGTTGTTTTAACCAGCGGAACATTCATAGGTGCTGGTGCCTTCTATGGATGTAGAAAACTTACAAGCATAACAATTCCAGACAGTGTGACAAGCATAGGTTTAGAAGCCTTCGAAGGATGCATTGGATTGACAAGCATAACAATTCCAGACAGTGTGACAAGCATATACTCTTCCGCCTTCTATCAATGCACGAACTTGACAAGCATAACAATTCCAGACAGTGTGGTAAGTATAGGTGGATGTGCCTTCTATGGATGCAAGGAATTGACAAGCATAACAATCCCAGACGGTGTGACATGCATAGACAAGTGGACCTTCTATGGATGCTGGGAATTGACAAGCATAACAATTCCAGACAGTGTGACAAGCATAGGTGAAGGTGCCTTCAAACATTGCTGTAGTTTGACAAGCATAACAATCCCTGACAGTGTGACAAGCATTGGTTATGAGGCCTTCTCTAAATGCAGTGGATTGACAAGAGTGACGATAGGCAACAGTGTGACAAGCATAGGTGATAGAGCCTTCGAATATTGCGATGGTTTGACAAGCATAACAATCCCAAATAGTGTGACAAGCATAGGCGAATGGGCCTTCCATGAATGCATTGACTTGACAAGCATAACAATTCCAGACAGCGTGACAAGCATAGGTGGTTGGGCCTTCTATGAATGCAGTGGATTGAAAAGCGTGACGATAGGCAACAGTGTGACAAGCATAGGTGAAGATGCCTTCGCATTTTGCAGTGGCTTGACGGGCGTAACGATACCCGACAGCGTGACAAGCATAGGTGATTATGCCTTCCGTTATTGCAGTG
>JAZRVS010000170.1:0-6633 GCA_045599365.1 Bacteroidales bacterium | reverse complement strand
TCGATGAGGAATTACCAATACATATAGAGGCTTTGATTCCATTAACAGATAATCGTCCTGGACAAAATGCTATGGCTATTGGCGATATTTTAACAATGCATAATGGCGTTACTGTTGAGGTGCTTAATGCGGACGCAGAAGGCAGACTTATTTTAGCTGATGCTTTGAGTTATGCTGAAAAACTGAATCCAAAGTTGACTATCGATGTCGCTACACTAACTGGAGCTGCAAATATGGCGGTAGGAGAACATGCCGCAGTTTATTTTAGTACAGCCGAACAAGTATTGTGCAGTAAATTTGAAACAATAAGTTTGCAAGAGTGGGAACCTGTTGTACGTTTCCCATTATGGAAATATTACGAAGAACTTATTTCTTCCAATATGGCAGATATAAAGAATACAGGTGGTCAATATGGTGGTGCAATTGCTGCTGCAAAGTTTTTGCAGAAATTTATTTCTTATCCGTGGATTCACCTTGATATTGCAGGTTCGGCATATTTTAAAACAAAATGGTCATATAAAGGTGTTGGCGCTACAGGATTTGGCGTACGATTGTTGTATCATTTTGTAAAACAGTTGGAAGGGTAAGAGAATTAAGAGTTAAGAATTTATTGTTACAATATCACTAAACTTTAATCACTAAACACTAATCACTAAAAAAATGCTTCAATCAATGACTGGCTACGGAAGGGCCGTTGCACAACTTCCAGGGAAAAATGTGATTATCGAAATTAAATCACTTAATAGTAAACAATTAGATCTAAATTCTCGTGTTGCTTCAATATATCGAGACAAGGATTTAGAGATTCGTAATTATATTTCTCAGAATTTGGTTCGAGGAAAAGTTGACGTTGCTGTATATTTTGAACAAAAAGAGGGAATTGGCGAAAGAACTTTACAAACCGATTTGGTTAAATCGTATTACAAAAGAATAAATGATTTAGCTCAAGAACTTGGTGCGCAAAACTTTTCTCCTATGGAAACTGTTTTGAAATTGCCAGATGTGTGGACTAGTGAAAATCAATCTCTTGCCGATGAATCAGAATGGAAAATTGTGTACGATGCTGTTGCCGAAGCAACAAATAAAATAGTAAACTATCGTCAGCAAGAAGGAGTTGCTCTTGATAAAGATTTGCGAGGAAATATTCAAACTATAAAAACATTGTTGGCTTCAATAGAACAATATGAAATACAAAGAGTTCCAAAAATTAGAGAAAGAATTGAAACAGCATTGAATGATTTGATAGAATCTGATAAAATTGATAAAAATCGTTTGGAACAAGAGATGATTTTCTACTTGGAAAAACTTGATATTAACGAAGAAAAGGTTCGTTTAACGCAACATTGTAAATATTTTCTTGATACGATGGACAATGAAACCTACGCTGGGAAAAAATTAAATTTTATTGCTCAAGAAATGGGACGAGAAATAAATACAATGGGCTCTAAGTCAAATGATGCTGATATGCAACGGATTGTCGTTCAAATGAAAGATAATCTTGAAAAAATAAAAGAACAAGTTCTTAACGTATTGTAATGGAAAACAAAATGATAATTCTTTCTGCACCATCTGGTTCAGGAAAGTCAACAATTATACAATATTTACTACAGAAAGGTTTTCCTTTGGAATTTTCTATTTCGGCAACCACACGTGCACCACGTGGAACAGAACAAAATGGGGTAGAATACTATTTTTATTCTGTAGAAGAATTCAAACAAAAAATTGCAAACAACGAATTTGTTGAATTTGAGGAAGTTTATGAGAATCGTTTTTATGGAACATTAAAATCGGAATGTGAGAGAATTTGGGCAAAGGGGAATGTAATCGTTTTTGATGTTGACGTTGCTGGTGGAATGCGTTTGAAAAAATTGTTCGGAGAAAAAGCATTGTCATTGTTTATTAAAGCTCCATCGGTTGATGTACTGCGCAAACGCTTAGTTGGTCGAAAAACTGACTCTATAGAGGAAATTGAAAAACGAATAGCAAAAGCAGCGTATGAAATGCAGTTCGCCGATAAATTCGATAAAATAGTCGTTAATGACGTGTTGGAAACAGCATGCCGTGATGCAGAACAATTGTTGACGGAATTTTTGAAATAAGAAATAATAGATAAGAATTTCATTAATCATTAACACTACTCACTAATCACTAAAAAAATCTCCATTATCGTTCTTTCTATTAGCAAAATATGTATCTTTGGGAACAAAATTTAAGGGTATGAAAAAGATTTTATTATTGACTGTTTCTGCAGTACTTGTTTGTTCTGCAGCATTTTCACAAGGGTATATCAAAAACAATTCGTATTTCAATATTGCACTAAACCGTCCAATAATGAAATATGGTAACATAGAAGATTTATCTTGTTCTAATAATTTGCGTCAATTTTATAAAGAAAAATATGGCGATGATTTGAAACATTATGCTGGAGCTTTGACTGTTGGTGCAAATTTCTATATTCATCCAATTGGCTGGGTTATAGAGGGTTTTAAAGCTGGTTTATGTTTGGATTTTATTGATTTGAGCGCTGATTACTACAATTTTGAAGATGCAACTCGTGCTGCTGGTGGTAAAAAATCAGAAGATACTGAAAAGTTTAATGATTTGACTGTTGCTTATTCTTTCAATGTTGGTGCTGTTGCAACAATCTCTCCTGCAAAAAATTTCTATATAGATTTAACTGCAAAGGTTTGTCCTACGTTTGCGGTAAATTACTTCAAAATTCCTGCTTTCCAAGAATCTGTTGAAGCAAATTCGCACGCTGTGGAATATAGAAATGCTGGTTTGGAATGGGGAGGATATGATGTGGTTAATCAAAATGGTGTTGGTATTATTAAAGAAGAAGATACAGGTCTTGGTTTGGGTCTTGATTATGCATTTGGATTTAATCTTCGCTACTCAAAATTTATGATTGGTTGTGAATGGATTTTGGGTAAGATTAAATATTCGTACGATGTATGGGACGAACAAAAAGTGTACAATCAACGTCTTCGTGTAAAAATTGGCATGTCTTTTGAGTAGAAATAATTAACCACTAAAAGTCACTTAATATTTTGAGTGGCTTTTTTTGTGAAAATATTTGTTTAAAAGATTTAATTTTTTTTGCTTATGAGAAAGTTATTTTGGCTATTGGCTTTTGCAACAATCATTTTCTCTTCTTGTAATATGGGAGATGATGGCGAGGCGTATTTAAGAATTAAATATTATGATAGCGCTCGCGTAGATGAATTGAAATTCGTTGAATTGTACTATGATGTGACGATAGAAGACGGTGATCAAACCTATGTAGATACGTACTACAAATTTGATAGAAAAGATTGGAAATTATACTACAACAAATATTTTAGAATTGCTCCTGGATATTATACGTTGTATTATAGTTATGAAATAACAGACAAACTAGGTGACACATATCTACTTGATTGGTGTTGCGAGATAGAAATTTGGATAAATGAAGGTCGTAGTAAACATCGTGATGGCGATGATGTTAAATTTGATTTGACGTTGTATAGTCCGTTACATAGCAAACACACCGAAGATTATATTGAGTTTACCCACGAAACGTATAAACATAAATCGTATAACCTCAATTCAAAAACTGAGAGATTTGTTGAAACATATAGCAATGGTCCATACGAAATACGATGTACCTATTATCCAGTGAATAGGGAAAATTAATAGTTAATAATGTAAAGGCAGGGTTTTAACCTGCCTTTTTTTGTATTCCAATAATTAGACAATTTTCTTTCTGAAATCAACTTGGTATTATGAAAATCAAACTGACTACTGAATACTGATACCTGACTACAATTTAATGATGAAGTCAGCTTTTTTTGTATTTTTACAAAGAAAATGAAATTGAAAATGAATAGAGCTTTCAGAATACTCAAAAGTTGGTACACAGAAAGGAAAAACACGTTGTGTCCAGTTTGTCAAAAGTACCATTTTAGCACAATCAAATCCTACGATATTTGTCCAATATGTGGTTGGGAAGATGATTATTTACAACGGGAAAATCCTGATTTTAAAGGTGGTGCAAATAAAATGAGTCTAAATGAAGCTATTATTGCATATAAAAATGGAGGAAGGGTAGAATGAAAAAAATAGTTTCAATTGTAATTGTTGCCTTAGCACTGATTGTTTCTGTGTATTCTCTTTTTACGAAAAGTTCGGAAAATCAGTCGGTTACGGAGGAGTTTTATGATTCATCACAAACAGAAAATCCTTCTCAAAAGCAGGATCCAATTTATCAACAGCAAAATTTAGAGTGTCAGCAAGAAATAACGTACACGTTTCGGAATGAACGATTGTTACAACAACATTACGAAAAACATGGTAAAGAAATGGGTTTTCCCGATGCCGAAAGCTACGAAAAAGCAGCAAGTGATGTCATAAACAATAAGAATGCTTTACACAAAATCGAAAAAGAAGACGGCGATGATGTGTATTATATTGTTTCTACTAATGAATTAGTTGTGTTGTCAACTGATGGATATATTCGTACGTATTTTAAACCGAATGCAGGTAAAATATATTTTGATAGAACGTAAGAGAGTTAAGAATTAAGAGTTAAGAATTAAGAGTTAAGAATTAAGAGTTAAGAATTAAGAGTTAAGAGTTAAGAATTAATATTTAAATACAATGAATTTTTTTAAACTAATCCAAAATATTAAACCATTTGTAAAACCATATAAATGGTTGGTTATCATTACATTGATTTTAACATTGATAGGCTCGTTAATGGCGCAGGTTAATGCAATAGTGCTTGATAGAACTGTTGATTCAATCAATGATTTGCTACATGTAGAAAATTTTTCGTGGTTAAAAGCATCACAAATATTGACGGTGATTTCTATCATTTTGTTAAGTAAGGAAATACTATCGGCTCTTATTACATACGCGCAAAATTATTTTGGTGAACGAATGAGAATTTTCGTGTCAAAAGATATGTCGCAGGCTGTTATTGACAAAATTTTGACTTATAAAATGGCTTTCTATACTTCTGATGAAAATTCAGCAGGAAAGCTACAAACTCGTATCGACCAAGGGGTGAGCAGTCTTTCAAGAACGGTGCAAAATTTCTTTATTGATTTATTGCCATTGTTCACGAGTGCAATTTTTGCTCTTGTTTTGATGTTTGTTGCCAATGTTTGGGTTGGTCTTACTGCTCTTGGTATTGTTCCAATTTACATTTGGATTACGGTGAAACAAGCTCGTAAGCTGAAGGGATGGAGACAGAATATGCGTATGTATCGTGAGCAAAAAAGTCATGGTATCATGAATATCATTGAATCAATCAATGTTATTAAAAGTTTCAATCGAGAGAATATAGAGAGCAACAAGCAATGGGACATTCAAAGTAAATTTACTGAGAACCAGATGTCGGTGCGAAAAACATCGTTTTATTTCGATGCAATTAAAAGTTTTGTACGTCAAGTTGGTACGGTACTAATAATCATACTTACAGCGTATTTGGTTTTAAGCGACTATCCTGGTATGAGTATTGGTAAAATTATGTACCACGTGATGCTTTTTTCCAATGTAACTGCGCCAATTACGCAATTGCAACGCATTTTCGACGATATGAATGATGCGCTTATTTATGCCGAAGGCTATTTTGATATTCTTAATGCCGAAGAGCAAACGGAACAAACAGGTACGTACAAACCAGAAAAAATAATTGGCAACATTGAAATTTCGCACGTTGATTTCACATATCCAAATGGAACTAAAGCTTTGCACGACATTAATATGAAGATTGATAGTGGAAAAATTACCGCGTTCGTTGGGCTGAGTGGTGCTGGTAAATCAACCATAGTGAATTTACTTGATAAATTTTACGAACCAGATTGTGGTACAATCAAACTTGATGGCGTGAGTTTACAAGACTACGACACTCATTTTCTTCGTGAAAATATTGGACTTGTTTTACAAAAGAATCACATCTTTGATGGTACGGTAGAAGAAAATATTCGTTATGGTCGTTCCGATGCAAGTCTTGAAGAAATAGAAGAGGCAGCAAAGAAGGCCTACATCTACGACCAGATTATTGCTTTACCAAAAGGATTTCAATCACAAGCAACACAACTTTCGGGCGGACAACAGCAACGAATTGCCATTGCTAGAATGTTCTTGAAAAATCCGCCAATCATCTTCCTTGATGAACCAACTGCCTCGCTTGATGCAATTGCAACCGAACAAATAAAAGCAAGTATAGACGAAATTAAAAAGGGTAGAACTGTCATAATTATTTCGCATTCAATTTCGCAAATAATTGATTCAGATGTTATTTATGCTTTACAAAAAGGGCGTGTAGAGCAAAGTGGCGACCCAGACGAATTGTACAAGAAGGGAGGCGTTTATAAAGATATTGTTGACGCTTCGGCACGCTCGCTTAATATTGAGAAATTAGCAAACACAGTGAAGAATTCGTAGGAAGAGGTAAGAGATAAGAATTAAAAACTTCATTCGGAGTTTCATATCAATAAAAAAAGCTATTGCTGTCCGATAAAAACTGAAAATGCCCCAAAAGGAATTTATAACCCATTGATTCACAGCAATGCCATGTGTGCCAGTTCAAAGACAAGCCCCCCTCAGTCAAAAAGAGTCAGTTCCGGAGGGGGTTCAGATGCTTCA
>JAZRVS010000169.1:0-49044 GCA_045599365.1 Bacteroidales bacterium | reverse complement strand
GAATAGTATTAGTGTTCGATTTAAACATTGATTAAACGGTATTAAAGGCGAAGATGGTTTTAATTAACTATCTTCGCTTTTTTTTGTTCAAAAATGTACTTTTTGATTTGAGAAAGTGGATTTTTTGATTTGGGGGTTATAGATGCCATTTTTTCCGTCGCAAATGAAGTCTTTTTCGTTACAACACACACCAGTTGGAATGTCAACTGTTTTTCCGTCCTTTGAAATTGACACTACAACAGGGAATTTACCACCGTCTTTTGTGTATTTTTTAGATAGCTTAATCTTGATTACCATACAAAAACTGAAAGTTTTACTGAAAGTTTTACTGAAAGTTTTTTCATTGGTAAAAATAAGAAAAAAATAGAAAAAAATAGAAAATTGCTGAAAAACAACATTTTACGGCATTGTTGGTTTAGGGCATAAAAAAAGCACTTACGTTTGTCCTTTCGTTCGTAAGTGCTTGATAATAAAGTTTTTACATTTGTGGGCCCTGCTGGGCTTGAACCAGCGACCACCTGATTATGAGTCAGGTGCTCTAACCAGCTGAGCTAAGAGCCCGAAAATGCTAACCGCTATTTTCAAGTGCAAAAATAGATATTTTGTGTAACTTTGCAAGTCAATTATGTGAATTTCTTATGAAAGACTCAATAAAAAATATAATTTTTGATTTTGGCGGTGTCGTTTTTCATATTGATGAACGTCGTACTATTGCCGCTTTTTCGCAATTATTGCGGTGTCCTAACGATGAGGTAATGCACTATATTTTTCATGACGATATATTTTACAAATTAGAGTGTGGACAAATTTCTTTTGCTGATTTTCGAAACCATTTGTGCCAAAAGTCGAATGTGCAAATTTCTGAAGAACAATTCTTAACGGCTTGGAATGCTATACTCGTTGGTTATCCCGAAGAGCATATTCCATTGTTGCTTGCACTCAAAAAGAAGTATAGAACTTTTTTGTTGAGTAATACAAATGCCGTTCATACTCAATATTTTTCTCAAATTGCAAAAAATCAACATCTCGAAGTTCAATCAAATTACGAATTGTTTGAAAAGGTCTATTATTCCAATGAGTTGGGTATGCGAAAACCCGATCCAAATATCTACAAATATGTGTTGAATGATGCTAATTTAAGGGCAGAGGAAACATTGTTTGTCGATGATTTGTTGGTGAATGTTGATGGCGCAAAAGCTGTAGGAATCAATGCTATTCAAGTTACTCAAGAACGTGGCATTGTACAAATCTTTTCCGATTGGATATAAATTACTAATCTTTTATTCTAGTATGAAGCGAATCATTTACTTTGATGAAAAATCGTTGGTTTTAACTGATGAAATCCATGAAAACGCAGATTTTTCTGGTTGTGAAAAAACGACTATAAAACAGGCTATACACGCGTTACAAAACCAAAATCTTGTTTGCGTATATAACGATGACTTTGATACACTTTTTGAATCTTTCAAATCTTGTTATACATATATTGAGGCAGCAGGAGGTCTTATCCGTAACGAAAATGATGAATATTTATTCATTTTTAGACGCGAAAAATGGGATTTACCAAAAGGGAAATTAGAAGTAGGCGAAACTCCTGAAATAGCGTCTGTTCGTGAGGTTCAAGAAGAAACAGGATTACAATCTGTTTGTCGAAAAGATTTTCGTTGCTCTACGTGGCATACGTATGAACTTCGTGGTGAGCAAATATTAAAACAAACATTTTGGTTTAATATGGAAGCAACTAAAAATCAAGAAAGTAAGCCGCAACTTGAGGAACAAATTACACAATTGGAATGGTTGCCAAAAACAGAATTTAATAAAGTTTTGGAAAACACATTCCCATCAATTGCATTCGTGCTGAAACAATAATCACTTAGCTATAACCAAATTGGCATCAGATTTTTAAACTATTATTTGGAAAGTGCCTACAACGGAATCGTCTTGTTACTTCCAATATTTGTTTGCGTCTTTGCCAGCCTTTATTATTGCATCAATAGCTTCTTGTTCAAAAGGCTTTCCGTTCAAACGATTGAATAGACCCATTGTTGGAACTCGCATTGCGCCATTGTCCCAATACACTGGAATCATACCATTTTCAAGTGCATTTTTGGTCACTTCGTAATCCCAATCTATGCGCGATTGATCGTGAAGACGTTGTATTAACGTGTCAGAAAATTCCTTTTTGTTGGCTGCATATTCACCCAAAACCACTGGAATACCTTTGTCAACAAACATTTCTTTCATTGCTGCAAAATGTTCTTTCATAAAGTTCAAATCGCCATAGGTAGGGCAACGCTTAGGATCGTTTGGATTTAGGTTGCGTTCTCCCCAGTAGTAAAACTCTACACCCCAGTCTGCGTCTTCGGTCATACCAGCAAAGTTCCATGGTGTGTAGTAGTGAATCTCGAACATCATACGACCTTCCACAACATCTTTCGGCATTCCAAGGAACAATTTTCTTGTTTCATCAATATCGGTTGAAGGACCTTGCACAATCAGTGTCCTGTAATAGTTCTTTCCACCAGTTGCACGAACTGCATCGACAAATGTTTGTTCGTATGATGCTAAAACTTTCATTTGTACCTCGTTGTGAACATTTGGCTCGTTACAAGCGGCAAACAACAAATGTTCGTCAAAGTCACGGAAATATGTTGCAATTTGTTCCCAATATGCTTTTTGCTTTTTGTTGTTGATTTCCTGCATTTCTGGGGTGCAATTCGACTCCAACCAACCTCCATCGTAGTGAATATTCAATAGTACATACATATCAGGGTGACGGCTTAGACACGAATCAACAGTTCTTTTTACACGAGCAAGCCAAAAATCTTGAATTTTTGCAGTTGCCGTATCGTGAACGTACAAGTCCCAACCGCATGGAATACGAATAACATTAAAGCCAGCTTTATAAACACCATCAGTTATCAAATGGGTAACTTCTTGATTTCCCCACGCTGTTTCAAATGATTCTCCAGGGAATTCTATGGCGTTGGTACGACGCCAAACGCCATCGCTGCGAGTTTCGTCTGGCGTATATTTGATGGCTTCAAACGAGTTGCCAAGATTCCAACCCAACCCCATTTGCTTTGCTATTTCTACTGCATTGTGTTCCATTCCTGTTTTGTCGGGAGGAAGCGGATTGGTGTTGTAATTTGGATATCCATTTTGTTCAGAAACAACCACTTGCGAAGAGGAATTTGCACTTTTTGCCTTACGTTCGTTTTCTTCCATTTCTGTCAAACGGGCATTTTGTTTGTCCGTTAGAACTTCCTTAATTTTTACCACACGAGTTTGTTCGCGAGCGCGGATAGCATCAAAAATGCCTTCAAATTTAACGGTATCAAATTCTGGATTATATTCTTTTTCAATTGCCCAAATTGTTTCTAATTGTGCGGGAGTTAAATTCAATGAGTCTTTCCACATTGCTAATCTGTCAGCCGTTTTCATAGGTTGAGGTTCTCCTTGTTGTGCTTGTATTGTTGTAAAAAAGAATAGACTTGCGAAAAATCCGAGTACAAATTTTTTATTCATAAGATAATGTATTAGATAGTGTCAAATATACACCTTTTTAATAAAGGAATAAAATTTATCAGAAAAATACTTTCAAAATACCTATCTTTGTCAAAATTGATGGGAACAAATGGCTGAGAAAATAGGGGTTTTATACGTTTCGTATGATGGAATGACAGACAACCTTGGACAATCGCAAGTTATTCCATATTTGCAGGGTTTGTCGCAAAAAGGTTTTGCTATTCATATTTTGAGTTGCGAAAAACCAGTTCAGTTTGAAAAACGTAAAAAACATATCTCTAATCTTTTGGAAAAACCCACAATCGTTTGGCATCCAATTGAATACACGGCAAAGCCTGCTGTCGTTTCAACAATATATGATTTGCATAAATTGCAAAAAGCGGCATCAGAAATAATTCTCAATAATGCGAATAACATCCAACTATTACATTGTAGAAGTTACATTTCTGCTCACGTTGGTACATATTGTAAAAAACATTTCAATATCCCATGGATTTTTGATATGCGTGGTTTTTGGGCTGATGAACGAGTTGAAGGAGGCATTTGGAATTTAAAGAATCCGCTCTATAAAATGGTGTACAACTATTTTAAATCGATAGAAAAAAAATTTATTTCCTCCGCCACTCATATTATTAGTTTGACTCAAAATGGAGCAACTGAAATTAGTAGTTGGAATGTATATCAACAAGTAAAAACACCTATTTCGGTAATACCATGTTGTGCCGATTTACAATTATTTTCATACACAACTGAAAGAAGAAAAGCATTGCAGAAAGCATTGAATTTGTCCGATAAAAACTTTGTGATGAGTTATTTAGGCTCATTTGGTACGTGGTATATGACCAACGAAATGTTTGACTTTTTCAAGGTTTTGTATAACAAAAATCACGATTCAATTTTTTTATGCATAACACCAGACAATCCCGATATCCTTGAATCTATTGCAATGCGGAAAGATATTCCAATGTCGGCGTTACGAGTCGTAAAAGCCAATAGAGAAGATGTTCCACATTATGCATCTTTAAGTGATTGGTCAATGTTTTTTATAAAGCCAGTTTATTCTAAAAAGGCATCATCTCCAACAAAAATGGGAGAACTTTTGTCGTTAGGAATTCCTCTTGTGTGTAATTCTGGTGTTGGTGATGTTGATGGTATTATGAATGACTGTCTTCAAGGTTTTGTTGTAAAAGATTTTATACCTGAGGAATATGAAACAATAACGGATTCAATTTTGCAAGAGCGAAATGGCGATAGGGATAATCTTCGCTCAGTTGCTGAAAAATATTATTCATTGGAGCGTGGAATAGATAAATACTATTCTGTTTACGAAAGTATTATCAACAAATAATTAGGTATCAGTAGTCAGTTTTTAGGAATCAGTTTGACATCTATAATAGAAAGGTGATTACTCAAAGAGAATCGTCTTGGCAACTGGCAAGTGACAACTGATAAGATGTAAACCAATACCAAAAAGTTAACTCTAATCGCTAACTTAATCTATCTCTAAAATCTTCGTAACCAAAGGTTCGTATGCATTCATCGTGTCCGTTTTCGTGTTCTATCCATATAGAAGGGTGTTTTACACCGTTGAATGTAGTGGTTTTAACCATTGTGTAATGCATCATATCTTCCAAAATGATTATATCTCCAACGTGTAATTCTTCTTTGAAATAGTACGGCATCATAAAATCTCCAGCCAAACAAGAGTTTCCTCCAAGACGATACGCAAAACATCCATCGGTTTTTTCTGAAAATGCATCGCGTATGTTTGGTCGATAAGGCATTTCGAGTGTATCTGGCATGTGAGCAGCAAATGAAACGTCAAGAATAGCTGTTGGATTTTCGCCATAGTTTACAATATCTAAAACGCGTGCTTTTAAAATTCCTGTTTGCCATCCAACAGCGCCACCTGGCTCAAGTATAATGTTTACATTATATTTCGTTTTAAATTTTTTCAAAAGTTGAATGACGTGTTCAGAATTATAGTCTTTATGGGTAATTAAGTGACCGCCACCCATATTTACCCATTTTACGGAAGGAAGCACGTGCGCAAATTTTTCTTCAAAAGATTGCAACACACGTTCCAATGAATACGAATCATTTTCGCATAATGCGTGAAAATGTATTCCTTCAACACCTTGAGGTAAACCATTTTGTAATTCTTGAGCAGGAATCCCTAATCGAGAATTTGGAGAACAAGGGTTGTACATATCCGTTGTTATGTCGCTATATCCAGGATTTACACGAAGGCCAATCGAAATACCATATCGCTCACACGTATTTTTGTATAACTCAAATTGAGACAATGAATTAAATGTGATGTGAGAACTGCATTTGGCAATTTCTTCAAATTCTTCGGGAGCATATACGGGCGCGAATGTGTGCGCTTTGGAGCCAATGTAATCAACACAGAGTTTTGCTTCTGCTAACGAACTTGCTGTTGCTCCTGCAAGATATTGATTTACAAGAGGAAAAGACTTCCAAAGAGCATAGCCTTTTAGTGCCAAAATGATAGAAATTCCAGCCTCTTTTGAAACGTATGACAATTTTTCTAAATTATTCCTAAGTAGTTTCTCTTCAAGAATAAAAGCAGGTGACGGAATTGATGGATAATAGTTTCTCATATTACTGATTTGCGTTTTGCTTTGCTAATACTTTCTTTAGTGCCGTAGCAAGTTGGTCTGGACAAGACGTTGATTTCATACCACAATGAATACCTTCTAATTTCGCAATGACGTCTGTTACGGGCATTCCTTCTATGAGTTTACTAATTCCTTGCAAGTTTCCGTGACAGCCTCCATAGAAAACAACATTCTTCAATATGTTATTATCTATTTCAAATTCAATTTGTTGACTGCACGTGCCAATTGTTTTATAACGGTATTTCATAGAGTTCCTTTTTTTACAAAAGTAAAAATTGTGTTGATAAGTATGTGATAACTCATCCTATTTTTTTTAAGTAAAACAGGTGTAGCCCAATAACTTTGTAGTGTCAATGTTGAATATGGATATAGTTCTTTTTATTCGTAAAGCTTTAATTGATAAGGTAGTTGTTGCAATACCTTCAATAGGCTCACTCTCTCTTCAGTATCAAACCGCACGATTGGTGAAAAGTGAGCAAATTTTGTTTGTCCCCCCCAAAGAGTTAGCATTATTTTCTAAAGAAACAGTGGGTTCAGTTAATTTTATTGATTATGTAACTAAAGAATCCAATTTAACAAAAGAACAAGTACAACAGGAACTTGACAATTTTGCTTCAAAAATCAAGCAACAACTTGACAATCAAAAAGATGTTGGATTACTTAATGTAGGAACATTTCATCCTGATGGTTCTTTTGATTCGGTAATTTTTCCAGAAACGTATGGATTGTCGGAATTTTCAATAGACAAAGTTTGCGATAGAGAATTAAAAGATAAAAAGGAGAAGCCTTTGAAAATTGCAAAAATAGCAGGTAAAGTCGCTTTTATTGCATCGCCAATATTGTTCGGTGCGTTGTTAGTTCCTAATATTTTACAAGTATCTAAAAGTGCCGAATTTGCCTCAATGTTTCGAGAAACATCAGTGAATTATGAATTGTCTCAACCCGATGTTCCTCGTCCGTTGGAATATAAACCTATTGCGCCAATAGAATCAGTTGCTTCGACAGACATTATGTCTGAACAAATGGCAATCGTTGACAAACCAAAGTCGAATAATGTGGAAGTTTCGTCAGAAATGATTCAATCTCCAGCAAAAGAAACGATAGAAAGCAAATCTAATTTGGAGAAGAGCAACGTAACTTCTGCCACTAAAGAACAACAAAAAAAGTCAAAAACATCTAAAAAAACAGATTCACAAAATGCGAAATATTTCATAATAGTTGGAACATTTTCTCAAAAATCAAATGCAGAGAAATATTCAAAGAAGCTAAAAAAACAAGATTATGATTCTGGTGTTTTGAACGATTCAGAAAAATCTCGCGTGTATCTTTCTGCCTTTGCTGACAAGAATGAAGCACAACAATACATAAAAAATCTTCATAGTGGTTCGGAGTATAGCGATGCTTGGTTATATGTAAAAGAATCTTAGTCGTTCATATTTGTTTTCATCGTCTATTCATTTTTATATTTAGTCTATAATAATTTTCCAATTTCTCAAATCTTGTAAATTTGAGAATGATTTTGATGTATGGAAGTAAGGTTAGTTAAAATACTAAGACATATTGTGGCGTGGCTTGTTCTGTTTTTTATACCACATATTTTCTCGTCTATACCTTTCCATCCAAAGCTAATGTTATATGAAGCGATGCTTTACATTGCTCCTATTTTTGTCTTTTATGTGCATGCAGACGTTTTGGTTCCTATTTTTTTTATAAAACGGAAATATTTTCATTATTTCCTATTTCTGGTTATACTCTTCGTTGGTTTTAGAATTGGAGTGCTTTTTTTAGATGGTTTTCATGAAAAATATATTGATTTACTTCGAGAATTAAATTATCAGCCGAAGCGTCCTGAAGTTCAAAATAGTTCACAAACATTACAACTTGTTGCCTTTTTTATGACCTTGGCTGCGAGTGGTATGTATAGTTATTCTATACAAAATGCAAAGAGAGAAAAGAAAATGCGTGAACTCGAAAAGAAACAAGTAGAATCAAATTTGCAATTATTAAAATCACAATTGAGTCCACATTTTTTGTTCAACGCAATGAATAGTTTGTACTCAATGTCACTCAAAAAATCTGAAGAGTTACCAAAGGCAATATTAACAATATCTGACTTGTTGCGATACGTTACATACGATAGTGCCGAAAATACAGTGCCAATAGAAAAAGAGATTGATTATATAGAAAATTATTTGCGAATACAACGAATGCGATTAGCAGTAGAAAGTGTTATTGATTTTTCTGTTACAAACGAGAACCCAAATGCGCAAATTGCACCTATGATACTGATACCATTTGTTGAAAATGCTTTCAAACATGGTAAAAACGGTAATGGAGAAGTTTCTATTTCTTCCATTTTAAAAGTTTCCGAGAATACGGTAGATTTTTATATTAAGAATACTAAATCTACAGAAAATCAAAAAGATAAAGTCCATGGAATTGGTATCCAAAATGTAAAAACTCGTTTGGAATTATTGTATAATAATAAATACTCGTTGAATATAGTTGATGCTGAAAATTATTACGAAGTTTCATTAAAATTGCAGCTATGATACGTTGTGCCATTGTTGATGACGAGCCACTTGCTCGCGATATTTTAGAGGTTTACGTAACTGGAAATGCCAACCTTGAGTTGGTTGCGTTGTGTAAAAACGCAAAAGAAGTGTTGTCTTTGCTTGAGACTGAGCAAATTGATTTGCTGTTCCTTGACATCCAAATGCCAGATATTTCTGGAATGAATTTGGCTAAATCACTAAAAAATCCACCATATATAATCTTTACTACAGCCTATGATAAATATGCGGTTGATGGATTTGAAGTAAATGCTGTTGATTATCTATTGAAACCAATTTCTCCAGAACGCTTTAATAAGTCTGTTGAAAAAGTTCAATATTTAATGAATACTCGTCCTCAAACAAATCAAAAAGATAATTTTATTTTTGTTCGTGCTGACTATCAAGATGTTAAAGTAATGTTTGATGACATTTTATATATCGAAGGATTGAAAGACTACGTACGAATTGTTACAAATGAGAAACGAATTATTACGCTTACTAACATTAAGGGAATGTGTGCTAAATTACCTCAAGATAGATTTGCTCGTGTACACAAATCTTTTATTGTTGCCGTAGATAAGGTGAATACTGTAAAAGGTTCCTCCGTAATGATTGGAAATAAAGAAATTCCAATAGGATTGACGTTTAAAGAACAATTCAAAAAAATAATGGGATTAGAGGGCTGAAATGCTAAAGATTTAAAATCCTAACGACTGAATTTTCACTGAATATTCTATTTTTGTTAAAATATTAGAAATAGTTCAGATGAATTTTGCGGTAATTTTGCTCGGTGCAAATTTGGGCGACAAACAAGCAATGTTTGCTCATGTGGAAGAGATGATTGTACAACACATTGGTTCTATTGTGAAAAAATCTTCATATTACAAAAGTCCTGCTTGGGGTTTTGAATCAAATGACTCGTTCCTCAATCAAATATTGGTGTTAGAAACGGAATTTTCTGCCTACGACACATTACTTCGTTGTCAAGCTATAGAGTCAAAATGTGGAAGAACTCGCACGCAAAATGCTGGTTACGAATCTCGAGTGATTGATATCGACATTTTGTATTTCAATAATGATATTGTTGATTCTGAAGACTTGATTATCCCACATCCTTTGCTTCAACAGCGTCGGTTTGCCTTAATGCCTCTTGTTGAGGTCTTGCCTGATTATGTTCATCCAATTTTGTTGAAAACTAATCTACAGTTGTTAGAGGTTTGCCCAGATAGTTCTATTGTTGAAAAAGTATAACTATGAAGATACTCGTAAATACTCGTTTGCTCATAAAGGGCAGAATAGATGGAATTTCTCGTTTTACATACGAGACTATTCGTAATATGTGCTTGTCTCATCCAGAACATGAATTTTATCTGTTGTTTGATAGAATGTACGATAAATCGTTCATTTTTTCGGAGAATGTAAAGCCAATTATTGTTCCTTTTCAAACGCGACATCCATTTTTGTGGTGGTTTTGGTTTCATTCTCAATTACCTCGTGTTATTAAAGCTTTGAAGCCTGACGTGTTCGTTTCTACCGATGGATATTCTGTTGTGAATTGTAATCTTCCAATAGTTGATGTTATTCACGATTTGAATTTTGAACATTATCCAGAACATTTGCCTTTCTTGGTTCGAAAGTATTATCAAAAATATTTTCCTCTGTATGCACAAAAAGCAACTCGAATTGCTACAGTTTCGGAATATTCCAAACAAGATATTCATACTTTGTATGGTGTGTCTCTTGAAAAGATAGATGTGGTTTATAATGGTGTGAGCAGTTCTTTTGAGCCTCTTATTGACGCAGAAAAAACTTTGATAAAGCAAAAATATACCAATGGATGTGATTATTTTGTGTACGCAGGGACGCTTCATCCTCGAAAAAATATTGAAAATTTGTTTGTTGCATTTTCTCGATTTAAAGATGAAACGAAGTCTAGTTTTAAACTTGTTATTGTTGGGGAATCATTATTTTTAGCACGAAGCATACAAAAGGTGTATAATCAAAATAAGTATAAAAATGATATAATTTTCACGGGGCGCGTTTCAGACAAAGATTTGAATTATTTACTAGGTAGTGCTTTTGCAATGACGTACGTACCATTTTTTGAGGGATTTGGTATTCCTATATTGGAAGCATTTGCATGCAAAATACCTGTAATTACATCTAATTGTACTTCTATGCCAGAAGTCGCTGGTGAAGCAGCTTTGCTCTGTATTCCAGATGAAGTTGAATCTATTGCTAATGCAATGATTCAATTATATAACGATACAGATTTGTACAAAAAATTGGTGGAAAATAGTTCTTTGCAATTAGAAAAATTCTCTTGGGAACGAACATCTACATTACTGTGGAATTGTATTGAAAAAAGTCTCTAATTGTTTGTGAGACTGGCTTGTAAATGCTATCTTTGCCGTAATAAAACACATAAGTTATGTTCTCAGGAATAGTTGAAGAATGTGCCAAAGTTGTTGGCATTGAAAAAGACCAAACAAACATCCATTTTACATTGTCATGTAGTTTTGTAAATGAATTGGGAATTGACCAAAGTATTGCTCATAATGGTGTGTGTCTTACGGTTGTTCGTAAAACGGATACAACCTACACCGTAACTGCAATGCAAGAAACTCTCATTAAATCAAATCTTGGTGATTTACAAGTTGGTAGTGAAGTAAATGTTGAACGTAGTATGAATATGAATGGTCGTCTTGATGGTCATATTGTACAAGGTCACGTTGACCAAACTGCTGTTTGTACAAAAATTGATGAGGCTGATGGAAGCTGGTATTTTACGTTTGAATATGAACCATCTCAAAAAGATTATATAACTGTGGAGAAAGGTTCTGTTACTGTTAACGGTGTGAGTTTAACAGTTGTAAATTCTCAACGGAAGTCTTTCCAAGTTGCTATTATTCCTTATACGTGCGAAAATACTAATTTCCATACGTTTACGGTAGGCACACGTGTTAATTTGGAGTTTGATATTATTGGCAAATATATTGCGCGTTACTTGGAGTTACAAGGAACGGTAAAATAATGAAGTTTACTATATTAAATCGTATTCGGGAACTTTTTCAACTATTCTTTCCCGAAACGTGTGATGTGTGTGGAAATGCTCTCCGACAAGGTGAACACCTCCTTTGTACATCGTGTTTGTTAGATATTCCACAGATTTATTTGCATAATAAAGAGAATAACCCAGCCGAAAAAATGTTTGTCGGACAAATCCCTTTTGTTCGTGCAACGTCTTTTTTTAATTATCAAAAACAGAGTCATTATGCCCATTTGATTCATAAATTAAAATATCAAAATCGAGATGATATTGGAATTTTCTTGGGAGAGATGTTCGGTGTGGAGTTACAAAAAACTGGCTTTTTAGATGATATTGATTGTATAGTCCCAATACCGCTTCACCCTAAACGACAACGTAAGCGTGGTTATAATCAAAGTTTTGTCTTAGCCCAAGGCATATCGAATATTACAAATGTTGCTATATGTGATACGGCTGTAATTCGTGTGATAAATACCAAAACGCAAACAAAAAAGAATAAAGATGATCGCGCTCGAAATGTGAAAGATATATTTCAAGTAATAGATAAAGAATTACTTGAAAATAAACACATTTTAATTCTTGACGATGTTATAACAACAGGTGCAACGTGCATTTCTTGCGCTGAAACAATATTGAAGAATACGAATTGTTCAGCTATAAGTTTTGCTAGCATTGCATTGGCAAAATAGTATCGTATTTAATTTTGTAACAATATACAAGTTGGCAACGCAATCATTTGTCATTAAAAGTCGGTAGTCTGTTTTCAGTTTGATTTCATAATGGAAAAATGATTACTCAAAGAGATTCGTCTAACAATTGGTAACTGACAACTAAATTGCAGCCAAGGTGTATATCAATGCTTTTGATTTACAAGATGACAATATAGTTTTGCAATCTTCTTGTAACTTTGTTAGAAATCAACAGCGAACCGTATTCCAGATGGTAGTGGAGATGGTGTTGTAAAGCCTACTGGTGTGTAGTAAAATGCTGGTTGCCAATGAATGCTTAAATCATCAGAAACATCAAATTCAAAAAGATGAGCTTCTACGTATGCGTCAAGAATGTTTATGAGATACCAAACTCCGATACCAATGATGCATAAATCTCTGTATTTTCTATAAAAATCTCGTCCTTGTTGAACATTTACAGGCGAATATCCAGTTTCGCCACGTACTGTTAAAATTGTATCAACGGGAGGGTTTAAGCCTTGCTCTAAATACGGATTTCTATAATTGTCATAAGTTGTTTTGAAGGAATGGTAATAATCTTGATAAAAGTATAGCCCATATCCTAATCCTGCAAAACCAGCATATACAATTGGAGTTTTCCACCACGAGCCATTATATATTTGTCCCGCGCCTGGAATAAATGTAGAAAGAAGAGCTGCTTTTTGGGGAGAGTGTTTTTTTGTCGTATCAGTTGTCTCCGTTGTTACATTTTCTAATCCGATGATTTCTTCGTTTGTTGGTTTATTTGATTGGACAACATCTGCCGAATCAACCAAGTCGATTTGTGCGAAAAGTGATGATGAACATAAAAGACATGCTATACAAACAAGAATCGTGGCTCGCATTTTATTTGATTTTCTCTAACAAACCAACAATTGCATTCAATTCGTCCGTGTTTTTGAACGAAATAGATATTTTGCCATTACCTTTTTGAGTAATAGAAAGCGCAACTTTTGCGTTTAATTTTTTAGCAATAGTTGCTTGTATAGTCTTTTGTTGCTCTGTTTTTTTTGTTTTTATAGAAGATTTTTTGCCTTCTTTCATTTTGCGGACTATGTCTTCTGTTGCTCGTACAGATAAGCCTTGGGAAAGTATTTCAGAAAAAGCTTCCTGACGTTTCTTTTCATCTGTGAGTTGTAGCAAGACTTTTGCGTGGCCTTCCGAAATATCTCCATTGATGAGAGCAGCTTGAATTTCAGGAGAAAGTTTCAATAGACGAAGAGAGTTTGCTATTGTTGCGTGGTTTTTCCCAACTTTCTTTCCAAGTTCTTCTTGTGTTAATTTGCCTTCTTCAATGAGACGTTGATAGGATTGTGCAATTTCGATTGGATCAAGTCCTTCTCGTTGCAGATTTTCTATAACGCCCATAACGAGTTGTTTATAGTCGTCAATTTCGTTTTGTTCAACAACAATTGCTGGAATTTTTTCAAGACCTAACATTTGGGCTGCACGGCAACGACGTTCTCCATAAACCAATTCGTATGTTTCTGGAGCTACTTTTATAACTTTTACTGGTGTTACAATTCCAACAGATTTAATAGAATCTGCTAATTCACGTAGTGCGTCATCGTTAAATGATTTACGAGTTTGTTTCTTGCTTGGTACGATTTTGGACAATTCAATCTCGCTTACGCCATTTCTATTGGCGACTTTCTCGGTTACGGGTTTAACATTTCCTAAAAGAGCATCTAACCCTCTGCCCATTACTTTTCCTGTTGGTTTTGCTGCCATTATTGTTTTGTTTCTGGTAAATGATTTCTACGTAAAAGTTCTTGCGCTAAATTGAGATAGTTTTTTGCACCAATTGACCTTGCATCGTATATAATAACTGGCTTTCCATAACTTGGGGCTTCTGCCAAGGTAACATTACGTTGTATGATAGTGTCAAATGTTTTCTCTTTAAAATGAGATTTCACTTCTTCAACGACTTGATTAGAAAGTCTCAATCGTACGTCGTACATTGTAATCAAAAATCCTTCAATTGATAGCGTTTGGTTGAACCCTTTTTGCACTAACAATACCGTATTCAAAAGTTGTGATAATCCTTCCAATGCGAAGTATTCACATTGGATAGCAAGCAAAACGGAGTCTGCTGCTGCAAGGGCATTTGTTGTCAAAATACCTAATGATGGAGTGCAATCAATAATAATGAAATCGTACATATTGCGAACTTTATTGATTATTCCTTTTAGTCGCATATTACGATCTTCTTCGTTTGCTAATTCAAGTTCTAAAGCAACGAGATCTATGTTCGCTGGTATGATGTCAAGTTTTGGAATATCTTGTGTATGATGAATTGCTTGTTGTGGCGTACAATTGCCTGTTAGGCATTCATATATACCCAACATTTTTTCATCACGAATGTCTATTCCCAATCCAGTAGATGCGTTCCCTTGTGGATCGAAATCTATTATTAAAACTGAATATTCTAATACGGCTAAACTTGCACCTAAATTGATGCTAGTAGTGGTTTTTCCAACACCACCTTTCTGATTTGCTACTGCTATAACTTTACCCATTTCTACTACTTTTTAGCATTAGACTCCAAAATTACAAAAAATCTTTTTGCATAAAATAGACAATGTGTAATGCTCGTTCCAAATCCTCGTAAAATGTTGATTTATAACTCGTAAAAAGTTATTAACAAGCGGAATTCCTTAGTCGTAAATCTAACAATGCAATTGCTGTAGCACATTCAACAATAACGGGTACTCGTAATGCTATACAAGCATCATGTCGCCCAATTATTTCTAGGGATTCCACTTGGTTTGTCGCAAAATTGAATGTTTGTTGTTGTTTTGAAATACTTGCGGTGGGTTTTACTGCAACTCGAAAAACAATGTCATTCCCGTTTGTAATGCCTCCGTTTATTCCTCCAGCAAAATTTGTTTTTGTTTCTCCTTTTGCAGAAAGAATTGCGTCATTATGTTCGCTCCCTCGCATTTTTGCAGCCTCAATTCCACTTCCAAATTCTATACTTTTTATCGCTGGAATTGAAAATATTATGTGCGCAATTTCCGATTCTACGGAGTCAAAAAATGGTTCGCCTAATCCGATTGGAACTTGCGTGCAATGACATTCTACCATACCTCCAATAGAGTCTTTTTCTGCCATCACTTCGCGTAAACAATTTTCAATGTCTGTTCTTCCTCCTACTTCGGTTAGTTGTGCTGATATAGAGATAGGATAGATTGCTTTTTTCGCAATTACACCTGCTGCAACTATGCCCAATGTGATTCTTCCTGAAAAATGACCTCCACCTCGAGGATCATTATAGCCGTTATATTTCATTTTTCCTGTAAAATCGGCATGACCTGGTCGGGGTTGTTGTACCAAATTTGCGTAATCTGTAGATTTGGTATTTGTGTTCTCAAATAAAATAGTGATAGGTGTTCCTGTTGTTTTACCATTAAAAACGCCGCTCACAATATGAGGTTCATCTGGTTCTTTCCGAGGTGTTGTCCCTAGTCCTCCTGATTGTCGGCGAGATAAATCGTTATAAAAATCTTGTTCGCATAAGTCAATTCCCGATGGACAACCATCAACAATCACTCCTACGTTTTTACCGTGGCTTTCTCCAAAAATTTGGACTCTAAATTGTGAACCAAAACTATTCATACCAATGATTTTACTATATATTCATACACTCCTTTTAGGAACTGCCATTCTCGTGCGTTAAAACTACTATTATGCCATAAACATACAAAATTTCCGTTGTATTTTTTTACCATTGTATATAATTCGTTAACCCATTGGATTGCCTCATCATATTTCCGAGCATCAAGCAACGATGTATCCATTATTGTTAATGGTAATTCCTTGATTTTTAATACTTCACGTTTTTCGCAGTCAAATAGAGAATGCTCTATACACATACCTGTTCTAAATCCTGGAGTATGAGAGTAATACAAACTACTATCCTGTTCTATGCCACATTGCTCTAATACTCGTAATGTTTGGGGAATGCTCATTTTTAGAAAATGTTGCCGATTTATAGAGATTTTTTGATTAAATAATTTTTCAAAAAACTCTTTGTCTGCCAATATTTTGTCTGCATCTTTTTCTAAAAAATAATTGGAGTGAATTCCTATCGTTTGATTGTTGTCCACAATAAGTTTGACGATTCGTTGCCCTTGTTCTGTCGCTAATTTCCATTCATTTGATTTCGTAAAAAGAAAATAAAAAGTAGATTTTAGACCGACATGTTTGCTTAAGTCCATTAAATTTTGATATACATCGTATGGGTCTTTGTGGAATTTCCTCATAGAGACTGATGCCTGAAATGTTTGGAATGAAAAACGACGGAATATATCTCCTAAACAACTTTTTATAAAGTCAAATGTTTTACCCCATTTGTATAGAAAGTCAATGTCATGGGAGAGTGTTTTTTGAAATTTGTGCTGTTGCGGTATTGCGTATCCATTTTTTAAGAATAAGGTTCTTAAAAATTCAGCATAAATATGAACAATAGGTTTCTTGATAAGTCCTGTTTGCACCGCAAATGCCTTGTTCTCTGGAAATCGTCCGTGGCGGTCAACTGATTTACACACATATTCTTCCCATCGACTTAACATAAAAAACGCACTTGCAACAAAGTCGCCACCGCAATAAGTATATTTCTCGTGTTCTATGTATGTGTTATTTCCATACATAAATGGTATTTCTTCATCAATAATATTACGAATGGTAGATACCCTTGTTGGTAAATATTTTTCTTGACAGTAGCCTATAGATTCTGGTATAAGAGAAAAAAAATCATCGGCAAACTCAATGTATTTACCATTAGACAATACAATTTTATAAACTTTCGCAACGGAACTATCTTGTAAAGAAAAATCTAATCCCAGAATCTCACGGAAGATAACGTGAAAAACGTATTCTTTTTCTTTTAAAAACTTTGATTCTGTATAGATTGTAAACATAAGACAAAAAGCCATCGTGGCGATGGCCTTGCATTTTTATTTAGTGAACTTATACATATTTGGCAGAGATTTAGTTTACAACGAAAAAACTGCCATAACGAGGCACGAATATTCGTATATCTATTTTTTCCCCTATTTAAAGTTCTCTTTTATTTTTTTTGCCATTTCTGCGAGTTCATCATTTGTCGGAGATAATTTCGGACCTCCGAAATTCATTTCGCCAACAGAACTATGAAGCGGTACCAAATGTATGTGACAGTGTGGAACTTCCAATCCAACAACGCCAACACCAATACGAACACAATCAACACTTTTTTCTACTGCCTTTGCTACTCGTTTTGCAAAAACCATCATTCTTCCAAGCAATTCATCATCAACGTCAAAAATGTATGGAATTTCTTGTTTGGGAATAACCAAGGTATGTCCCATTGTCATAGGGTTTATGTCTAAAAATGCCAAAAACTCATCGTCCTCAGCGACTTTGTGTGCTGGAATTTCACCTGCAACTATACGAGAAAATAATGAAGCCATAATTATCGAGATATTTCTATAATTTCAAATGATGTCTTTCCTATAGGAAGTTGAACTTCTGCAATTTCTCCCACTTTTTTACCAAGTAATCCTTTGGCTATTGGAGTGTTGATAGATATTTTCCCTTGCTTGAAATCAGCTTCCGTTTCTGCAACGATGGTGTATTGCATTGTTGCATTATTTTTTACATTACGAATTTTTACTTTTGATAAAATTTGTACCGTTGATAAATCTAATTTTGATTCGTCTATGATACGAGAATCCAAAATTGTTTGTTGCAATTTTGCAATACGTAGTTCCAATAATCCTTGCGCCTCACGTGCTGCATCGTATTCTGCATTTTCTGAAAGATCGCCTTTATCACGTGCCTCAGCAATTTGTTGAGAAATTTTTGGTCTCTCAATTGTTGTAAGTTGATCTAACTCTTGTTGAAGTTTGCGCAAACCTTCTTCTGTTACATAATTTGCCATGATATTGAGTTTTAATGTTTACAAAACAAAAGGAATCTCGTTGCCGAGATTCCTAAATTTCTTCTGCAAAGATAATAAAATTTTATTGCAATCCAATTTGTGATTTTCCAATTTCCTTGCCATCGCAGAAAATTGAAACTTGATATGTCCCAATTGCTACACTTTCTGCCATTGCGTTGTAGAATATCTCAAATTTTACATCATCGTTATTGTAACTAACTTCTTTCTTTTCTGTGTACATAATAGTTTTTCCTTCAAAATCAAATTGATTTGTATTACTTGATGTTAACACAGTCCCGTTAGGAGCAATGATGCGAATGAATAATGTCTTTGAACCACCTTCTGCTAAATTATTTTTTAATAATGTTCCTGCAACAGAAAATTTTGCCGTTCTGTGAGCTTTGGTAGCTATTTTACCATTTTTGTTATAAGCTTTGACTTGAATATCGCTAATTCGTAATTGAGACCCAATTTCAACTTTTTCACTCAATTGTTCTATTTGTTGAGTTTTTTGGAAATCCAAGATTGTCATTGTGTCAATTTTTTGTTGCTTCGTGTTGTTTTCGAAATTCAACGAGTCAACCTTATGTTTCAACATATCATTTTCTCTAATGAATTGTTCTGCAGTTTGACGCAAAACAGCAATTTGTTTTTTGTATTTTTCAACTAAAGCAGCATCAGCTTGGGCAACTTCCAATTCCGCACGAGTTTGTTCAATTTCGGCTAACCGTTCTGCTAAAACAGAATCCATTTCTTCATTGGCTGCAACTTGTTTTTTGATTTCAACTTCAAGAGAATCAAGGTTGTCTAACAATTTTGCTTTCTCTGTTTGTGCAACAGCAACAGTGTCTTCTAATGTCGCAATTTCTGTTTTTAATTGAGCATTTTGCCAAATGAAATAACCCATTCCCAATGCTAAAAGAATGGCAACAACTAAACAAATAATTCCAGTTTTTGAATTCATAATTATGTTATTTATCAATATCTTTCGCAAATGTACACTTTTTCTCATATCAAATAGTGTTGTTGATAAAAAAAATGAGAAAAGTAGAGTCAAGTAACAAATTGAGGCTATAATGAAAGCAACAGAAACAATGCTTGTAGAAAAATTCATTTGCTTGTTTCCCCATTTTTAGAATTGAGAAATTTGATTTATTTTGATTTTCATTGATAATTTGTTTTATATTTGCAATCGGACAAAATGTTTGAAAATTGCTACGTAATGTTTATTTACTGACGTAGGAGGCTTTTAAACAATGAAAATACAAAGATATGGAAGTGAAGAAATTTTCAGATTTGAATTTGTATCTAAAGGGTTTTGAAATAGAATCAATTGGGAATCAAGCGGTCCGTAAGGCCCAAGAGGAAAATCGAAAAAAAGGGATTCCACTTGTATATTCCGTTGATGGTAAAATATATTATGAATTGGCTGATGGAACAATAACAACCAATAGTCCATTCAAATCAAATAAAGAATAGTCAAACGCCTAACGGCAACAATATTTTTAATATGAATAATTTATCTAAGACTCTTATTGCAGCATTGAGCGTAATCCCTTGTATTGGTTTTGCTCAGAAAACGGTAGAAATTGATGTTAAGAAAAACGTCCATGAAATTAGTAAATATATTTATGGGACGAATGAACCATACGATGGAGCTACAGCAACCCGATGGGGCGGAAACAGAAGTTCAAGTTACAACTGGGAAAATAACGCATCTAATGGAGGTAATGACTATGAATTTATCTCTGATAATTTTTATGATTATAGTGGAGCAAAGATTCCTGCGTATCCAATTTTGAATGCGGTTAAAGACGCTGATAGTAAAGGTCAGTATAGCCTTGTTTCGTTGCAAGCAGTTGGGTATGTTGCTGCCGACAAAAATGGAACGCCAGTTACAGAAGACGAAATTGCACCAAGTGCTCGTTGGGTTCCAATATCGTATCATAAGGATATAGAAAAATCTCCATATACGTTGGATCCAAATACTGAAGACGATTCTGTGTATATAGACGAGTTGGTAAATTATTTAACTACAAATTTGGGACGCGCTGGAGATGGCGGTGTATCAGCATTTGCAATAGATAATGAACCTTTTTTGTGGAGCAGTACTCACGCTCGTATGCACCCGAATCAAACAACTCCAGATGAGTTAATTGAAAAAACTGTTGCGTTGTCTAATGTTATACGGACATTGGCTCCAGAAACGGAAATTTATGGACCAATGTTTTTTGGTTTTTCCGATGCATATCGTTGGAGTACAAGTACCAGTCTATCTACTAACGAGTGGAAGGCTATCCAAAAAAGAAGTAGAGATTATTATACTGAGAAACGTGTACGATATGACTGGTTTGTTGATTATTATCTTGATACTTTGTATGGCGTTGAACAACACACAGGAGTACGTCCGTTAGACGCTATTGCATTTCATTGGTATCCAGAATCTTATGGAAAAATTACACACAAACGTATTGTGAATACAGGAAGAGATGGCGTGAGTGATGCAGAGTTGATAACAGCGGATATGATAGAAGCTCGCTTGCAAGCACCTCGTGCCTTGTGGGATGAATCGTATAGTTATTATGGCGCAGATGGTGGTGAATCGTACGTAAGTGTTAATGGGAAAGCATTTGTTTCTAAAATAAAAAAATCAATAGAGAACTATTACCCAGGAACAAAAATAGCTTTTACAGAATTTGAGTATGATGCAGAAGATCATTGGTCTGGAGGGTTGTGTTTGGTCGATGTTTTAGGTGTTTTTGGTCGTGAAGACGTTTATTTAGCTTGTAAGTGGAATGAATTTCAGAGATATTCAATAGCAGCGTATGACTTGTATTTGAATTATGATGGTAATGGAAGTCAATTTGGAACAACCTCTGTTTATGCTATGCAAGATGATAACGTGGTTTTATCAAGTTTCGCTTCTATAGATGATGACAATAATTTACACATTATAGTTGTAAATAAATCAGCAGAGGATCAGGTTACATCATTCAATATTGCAAATGGGTATTATAAGAATGGTGTTGTATATGGATTCGGAAAATCTTCATCAAAGATTACTCAAGTAGGGGAAATTGATAAGATTGAAAATTCAGTTTTTTCATATTCTATACCAGCATATTCAGCAGTGCATATTATTCTAAATGCAGTTCCTCAAACAAAATTGACACGTGCTGCTGTAGTGGATGAAAATGTTTCAGAGATAGTACTTTCTTTTGATAATGAAGTAAGTCTTGTTAGTGCTGCAGATGCAAAACAAGAATTTACGGTTAGTGTTGATGGGGTTTCATACGAAGTTTCTTCTGTGTTGTGTCCTTCCGAAAAGACTATAAAGGTTCAACTTGCAAATGAAATAAAGTCAACAGATAATAACATAAAGGTGTCATACCTTGGAACAAATGTTATGGGGATTTCGAGTATGCCAATAGCATCGTTTGATACCGTATATGTACATAATGAAATGAAAGATGCTCCGATGTATGCTCTTTCTGTCAGTGTTGATTTGACAGGAACTTGTATTACAATACCAGTTTCAAAAGAAATAGGCGATTTTACAGAAACAGGACTTGTTTTGACTCAAGATGGAGAAAACGTGGCAATTAAAAATGCAGAGTTTGTAAAGGATTCTCAAACATTGTTATTGTATCCTCAAGGAAGACTTTTCAAGTATAGTAAAAAGACAATTTCATCAACGTCGAATACTATGTTATTGGCAACAGATGGCGCTTCGTTGGCAGACTTTATTTTTGAAATTGAAGGAGGTGCAAGTATTACTCCAAAAATTGATTCTATGTTAATTGAAGATAATTTTACAATACGATTGTATTTTAACTCTAATATGGAACCGACAACGGATTATACCAATGCAGGATTCTCTATATCTTGTGAAGGTAGAACGATTCCATTTACGGCAACGTATTCTGTTAGTAGACGAATTCTTACATTGAAAACAACAGAAGCAATGTTAGCAGGAAAAGAATACACATTGAACTATGAAGATAAAGGTTTGGTTAGAACAATTCACTATGGAATGTTAGAAGCTTTTTCACAAGTGCTGGATAACGGAATTGAAGATCATGGAGCGGAAGTTGTCGCAATACCAGGAACAATACAAGGTATTCAATATTGGACGTGTATGGGATCTCCAAAAGTGGAGGACTGTTCAGATAATTCGGAACTTAATACAACTGGTAAACATTTGGGATATATAAGCACAGGTGATGTTTACACATATAAAATATCTGTATCAGAAGCGAAAAATTATACAGTATATTTCCGTTATGCTTCGGAAAGTAATGGCGCTGTGAATTTTGTAATTGATGGAGAAACATACTATTTGTCTCTTCCATCAACAAAAAGTTTTAATAAATGGGGAGATGCGTATCGTGTAATTCCTTTAACCGAAGGAGAACACGAGATTCAACTTCAAGTTGAAAAGTCTGGATTTAATATCGGTTATTTGAATTTTGTTGACGAGGAAAATTACCCTGTTGCGAAAATTACTAAATCAAGAGTATTTAATACTGGAGATTATATTATGTTGACTTTTTCAACAAATATAGCTGTGTTGCCTTCTGTTGATGAAATTGAGTTGATTGTTAATGATACTATTAATATTCCTGTTACTGCAATAGATTTTAATTCTGCGTCTGTTTTAGATATATTGTATGATACACTAATTTACAAAGGAGCGACGGTAAAAATTAAATTCGCATCTAAAACAATCGTTACTGCAGACGGAGGATCGGTTGCAGATGCTGAATTGAAAGTTACAAATGCATCAACAAAAATATATGTAGAGCCAATTGAGGACGGAATAGCACTTATTTCCGATGAATCTATAAAATTGAGTCCAGTTCCAGCTAAAGTTAATCAAGAAATATTGGTTATGGTTGAGGGTGATGAGGATGTGTTATATACTGTGGTTTCTACTAATGGTTCTGTTGTTCAAAATGGAAGTTTTTCTAAGCAAATGACATTTTCTTTGGATAAAATAGGAGAGTATTTTGTTATATTCACAATTGGTAAATCAGAGGTTGTCAAGAAAATAATAGTGAGATAGTGTTACATATACACTTTTAGTTATATTTGCAAAAAGTATTGTAGAACATAAAAATGAAGATTATGAAGAAAAGTTTTATTCTTGTCGTTGGTCTTTGCTTTGCAATGAGCCTTTCTGCCCAACAAACAGTAATCCCAGATAATTATTGGGAGTTGTTTGCAGCAAATTACGAAGAATATGATAGTTGGTGGGAAGTTGATGATCAAACGAAGAATGTGCATAATTTGACGGGTTTGACTCCTAAAAATGGTATGACGGTTGATCCAAGTCAAATATCCAACAATGCATATAAGATTTCAACAAATGATGATGTATTTCATGTTGAGTACAAAAAGACTAAAGATTATGAAAAATTCCAATTGAGTTGGATGAATTGGGAATATAGCAGTTGTGCAAACGATAATTGGCAGTTGAAAAATCCTATCACAGGTGAAGATTGGACTGAGGGAAAGGATTGTCATCGCACAGCAAAAGGTTATTCGGTTGATTTTAGCGATCCAGCCAATCGTATTGTATATTTTAAATACCAAGCCATAGGAGATGGGTCAATAAACCTACGTGTTGACTTGTGTGATATAAAAGGTCGTAAAACTACGAAGTTAGGTTATATTTGTACTGATGCTCTTTCAAAAACGAATTCTTATCTTCCAGCGGATCAAGAAGCATGGAAAGAATTTATGATTATTTATACTAATGAAGATAATGAGGCTGCGTACAAGGAACTTGCAGAGTATTTTGATAACTCATTGTTTTACCAAACTTCAAATGTCGGTTTAGCTGATGGTCATAATACTTGGTTCAATGGTATTCAATTCCCTTCTGAACCAAGTTTTAATTGGTGGTTGGATTCTACAAGAATTACTGCAATTGAAATCTACATCAATTGTGATGTTGCAACAAAAGGTCAAGAGTCAAATATTTATATCAAAGATTTGACAATTGGTAATACACTTACAAGAGAGCCAGAAGAAGTATTTACAGCAATTGAAACAATTGAAGGTAATTCTAAAATAGAAATCGTTGATGGTGTTATTTATTCCGAAGGAGAAATAGTAATTTTTAATAGTTTGGGTCAAGTTGTAAAAACTGGTCAAAAAGAATTGTCTATTAATAAATTACCCAAAGGATCGGTGTATATTATCAACACTGCTGAAGGAAGAGGAATGTTTGTAAAATAGAAATTTTTATTGATATAGTAAAAAAGGCTCACCAACGTGAGCCTTTTTTTTATCTTTGCGAAATCAAATAGAGATAATTCAAAAAATAAACAAATGGGAAAACAGAAAATAGAAACTCTTTGTGTACAAGCTGGTTATGCACCAAAAAATGGTGAACCTCGAGTAATGCCAATTATACAAAGTACAACATTTAAATATGATAATACGGAAGAAATGGCTGATTTGTTTGATTTAAAGAAACCAGGTTATTTCTATACTCGTTTACAGAATCCAACAAATGATATGGTAGCTGCAAAAATCGCAGCTCTTGAAGGTGGTGTCGCAGCAATGTTAACTTCGTCTGGGCAAGCTGCATTGTTCTATTCTGTTTTTAATATTTGCGAAGCGGGAGACCATTTTGTATCTTCTTCTACTATCTATGGAGGAACATTCAATTTGTTTGCTGTTACAATGAAAAAACTTGGCATAGAATGTACTTTCGTTGATCCTGACGCAAGTGAAGAAGAAATATCAAAGGCATTTCGTCCCAATACAAAAGCATTATTTGGTGAAACAATTGCAAATCCTGTGTTGAGTGTTCTTGATATTGAGAAATTTGCCCGTATTGCTCATAAACATGGTGTTCCATTGATTGTTGATAATACATTTCCAACACCAATCAATTGTCGCCCATTTGAATTTGGTGCAGATATTGTTGTTCATGCTACAACGAAGTATATGGATGGACATGCAACAAATGTTGGTGGTTGTATAGTTGATAGTGGTAATTTTGATTGGGAAGCTCATAAAGGTCTATTCCCAGGGTTGACTGAACCAGATGAATCGTATCATGGGTTGGCATATAGTAAGTCTTTTGGGAAAGGCGCGTATATTACAAAAGCAACTGTGCAACTTATGCGTGATTTAGGTTCTATTCCAGCTCCACTGAATTCGTTTTTGCTGAATTTAGGATTGGAATCATTGCATGTTCGTGTAGAACGCCATTGCGAAAATGCACAGAAAGTAGCTGAATATCTTGAGTCAAATGATAAAGTTGCTTGGGTTAATTATTCTGGATTAAAATCAAGTAAATATTATGATTTGGCACAAAAGCAATTTACGAACGGACGTTCTTGTGGTGTTGTTACGTTTGGCTTGAAAGGTGATAAAGCCAGAGCAATCCGTTTTATGGATAATTTAAAACTTGCGTGTATTGTTACTCACGTTGCTGATGCTCGTACAAGTGTTCTTCATCCAGCATCTCATACCCATCGTCAACTTTCTGATGAACAATTGATTGCTGCTGGTGTAAAACCAGACTTGATTCGCTTTTCGGTTGGAATTGAAAATGTTGACGATATTATTGCGGATATTGAACAAGCTTTAAATGTGTAGATACCAAAGAGATGGTTGTAAAACCATATCTTTCACAATAAAATCGTTCTTTTTTAGTTATATTCTGAATAGTAAACATCGTTGAAACGTATTCTCTATATAGTGTTGATTTTTTTGTTCTCTGTGCCAGCATTTGCTCAGAAAAAGAAAGAATTGCACGACCAATCCTATGATAAGAAATGGTTCCATCTTGGGTTTACATTGGGTGTAAACCACATGAATTATCGTATCTTTCCCGATTCAACATTGCTTTTTACGGGATTGTCTGATTCGGTTTATAATGTAGAATCTGATGGCTCGTTGGGTATTGATTTGGGAATTATTAGTGAACTTCGTTTAGGTAATTATTTTGCTCTACGTTTTTTGCCTGGATTATTGTTCGGTCAGCGAGATTTGGTATATCAAATGCGGAAATCGGGTTCACCTCGTTATGAACCTACTTTGAAAGAATATAGAATGAAGGTATCTAGTATCTATATAGATGCTCCTATTTTACTCAAAATTAAGGCGAAACGAATTAATAATTACCGACCATATTTAATTGGAGGTATGGCATTCCGCTACGATCTTGATACGAAACGTATTGGTAACGATAATGATGATTATACGATAAATCAACATCCGTTAGATTTGTTTTATGAATTTGGCTTTGGTGTAGATTTTTTTATGGTTTATTTTAAGTTGTCAACAGAATTTAAGTTCAGTTTTGGGACGAAAGACATCCTCTATCACGAAAATACAGAGTATTGTTCGGTTATGGACGCCCTAAAAGGTCGAATGTTTATTCTATCATTCCATTTTGAATAATGATACAAACACTTACAATACAAGTATCTCCCAAAGTTGCCACAAATGATTTTTTATTAAGAAAAATTATTTCAGAACAATTGAATCTTTCTCCAAATAATGTTCACGAATGGAGAATTACAAAGCGTTCTGTTGATGCTCGTTCAAGGAATATAAAGATAAATTTGACAATGCTTGTTGCGAGCTTAAACGATACAAATATACCCAAAGAGGCGTTGTTTTTCGATAAAAAAAATGTTTCATTACAACCCGAAGTTCATATAGTTGGTGCTGGTCCTGCTGGTCTTTTCGCTGCATTACGACTCATAGAATTAAATTATAAGCCAATTA
This sequence comes from Bacteroidales bacterium, assembly GCA_045599365.1. Classification (GTDB taxonomy): domain Bacteria; phylum Bacteroidota; class Bacteroidia; order Bacteroidales; family UBA1715; genus UBA1715. Next base: position 21,865 of record JAZRVS010000169.1, on the reverse strand, counting down.
TAATAGAGCAGGGAAAAGATGTCTCTGAACGTAAAAAAGATATTGCAAAATTGAATTTAAATCAAGGCTGTAATCCGTTGTCAAATTATTGTTTTGGTGAAGGTGGTGCAGGGACTTTTTCGGATGGAAAATTGTTTACACGTTCAAAAAAGAAGGGTGATAATCGGAGGGTTCTAGAACTTTTTGTTATTCATGGAGCGAAAGCGTCTATTTTGGTTGATGCTCATCCTCATATTGGTTCAGACAAGTTACCAGAGGTGATTGCCAATATGCGAAAAACGATTATTGAGTGTGGAGGTGAAATCCATTTCAATACGCAAGTAATAGATTTTGAGATAAAAAACAACTCAATTACGAGATTGATTTGTAATAATGATACATTTCAAGTAAAACAAGTAATTTTAGCAATGGGGCATTCTGCTCGTCCTCTTTACTATGCTTTGCATAATGTGGGAGTTGAATTAGAAGCAAAGGCATGTGCTATGGGCGTGAGAGTTGAGCATCCACAGGAAATGATAAATTTTATCCAATATCATGGAAATTTGATGAAAGAATTACCTGCTGCAAGTTATTCGCTTGTTCATCAAGTTGATGGTCGTGGCGTTTATTCGTTTTGTATGTGTCCTGGAGGTATTATTGTTCCTTCTATGACTGCAGAAAATCAAACGGTTGTAAATGGAATGTCAAATTCGCGGAGAAATTCTCCGTATGCTAATTCGGGTATGGTGGTTGAGTTACAAGTACAAGACTATGCAGAATATAACGATTTCGGTCCTCTAGCAGGTTTGAAATTCCAAGAACAGTTTGAATCTTTGGCATTTCAGAATGGCGGTCGAGATCAGGTTGCACCAGCACAAAGGATATCAGATTTTGTTAGAAATAAAATATCTAGTTCGTTACCATCTTCCTCGTATTTGCCTGGATTGATTAGTTCTCCTATGCATTTTTGGATGCCAGAAACGATTTCTCGTAGGTTACAAGAAGGTTTAAAATTCTTTGATAGACAAATGCATGGTTTTGCAAGTTCCGAAGGAATTATTGTTGGTGTGGAATCGCGTTCGTCTTCTCCTGTAAGAATCCCGAGAAATCCAGATACGCTATCGCATATTCGTATTTCAAATCTTTTCCCTTGTGGAGAAGGTGCTGGCTATGCAGGTGGAATAGTTTCTTCTGCTGTAGATGGAATGAATTGCGCAGAAATGATTGCAAAATAAAAAAGCCTCCCAAAGAGAGGCTTTTAAAGTATTTTCTAAATTTATTTTTATTCAACCAATACAATCACTTTATTTGCTGATTGTTCAACAACTCCACCTGTGATTTCAAATGTTTGTTGTTGATTTGCGTCATCAACAATAACAACATTGCCTGCTGCAAGTGTAGCAACTATAGGAGCATGGTTTTCTAATAATTCAAAAGAACCATTGCTTCCTGGCAAATTGATTTGTTTTGCCGAACCAGAAAATAATTTTTCGGATGGTGTAATTATATCAATTGTCATAGTTCAATTATTTAGAATTCTTCAACATTTCTTCACCTTTCGCAATTGCTTCTTCAATTGTACCAACAAGGTTGAATGCTGCTTCTGGATATTGGTCAACTTCTCCGTCAATAATCATGTTGAAACCTTTGATAGTATCTTCGATAGAAACCAATTTACCTGGCATACCTGTAAATTGCTCAGCAACGTGGAATGGTTGAGACAAGAATCTTTGTACACGACGAGCACGTTGAACAACCAATTTATCTTCTTCGGAAAGTTCATCCATACCAAGGATTGCGATGATATCTTGTAACTCTTTGTTCTTTTGAAGAATATTGATAACTCTTTGAGCAGTGTTATAGTGAGCATCGCCAACGATTTCTGGAGTAAGGATACGCGATGTTGATTCTAGAGGATCAACAGCTGGGTAAATACCTAACTCAACAATCTTACGACTCAACACAGTAGTTGCGTCCAAGTGGGCGAATGTTGTTGCTGGTGCAGGGTCAGTCAAGTCATCAGCAGGAACGTAGATTGCTTGTACTGAAGTAATAGAACCACGTTTTGTTGACGTAATACGTTCTTGCAAAAGCCCCATTTCAGTAGCAAGTGTAGGTTGATAACCTACGGCTGAAGGCATACGACCCAACAAAGCTGAAACTTCAGAACCAGCTTGAGTGAAACGGAAGATATTGTCGATGAATAGCAAGATATCACGACCTCCAGTTTTCTCATCGCCATCACGGAAGTTTTCTGCGATAGTCAAACCTGACAATGCAACACGAGAACGTGCCCCAGGAGGTTCATTCATCTGACCGAACACCATTGCCAATGAAGAATCTTTTAAGCCTTCCTTGTCAATTTTTGAAATATCCCAACCGCCTTTTTCAAGACTTTCTTTGAATTCATCGCCATATTTAACGATACCTGCTTCAATCATTTCACGAAGCAAATCGTTTCCTTCACGAGTACGTTCACCAACACCAGCGAATACAGACAAACCGTTGTGTGCTTTTGCGATATTGTTGATTAACTCTTGGATAAGCACTGTTTTACCAACACCAGCACCACCAAACAAACCAATCTTACCACCTTTTGAATATGGTTCAATCAAGTCAATTACCTTGATACCCGTGTAAAGCACTTCTGTACTTGTAGAAAGTTTTTCGTATTCAGGTGGATTAGCATGGATTTGGTAACCACCTTGTTTAGAAACTTCACCAATACCATCAATTGCGTCACCAGTAACATTGAACAAACGTCCACGTACTTTGTCACCAATAGGCATTGTGATTTGAGCACCTTTTGCAACTACATTCATTCCACGTGACATACCATCTGTAGAATCCATTGCAATAGTACGAACAGTATTTTCTCCAATGTGTTGTTGGCATTCCAACACAACTACTTGACCATCTGGTCTTGTTACTTCAAGTGCATCATTGATGCTTGGGAGAGTACTGCCTTCTTGTTCAAAAGAAACGTCCACAACAGGACCAACAATTTGAACGATTTTTCCAATATTTTCAGCCATACAATCTTTTATTTAGATTTATTTTAATTCGTACGTTAGCACAAAGTTACTTTTTTTTTGGATATAACAAATGAATTTCATTCTTTTTTTTTGAGCCTTTCAAAGTTTCTAAAAAAACTGAATTCAACGATTACATATATCACAAATAAACATACAATGAGCAATCCATGGAATGTTTTGATATCCTTAAAAAACCAAACAAAAGGGATTGTAAGGATAAGGTATAGTATGAATTTTATTGTTCGTATTACGAGTATTTTGAATAAACTTGATTTGTCTTGTTTTTTTAAACAAACGACAAACGCAATTTCACCGAATAGATTTATTAGTGCAAATGCTGAAATTGTTGGAATTGCAATTCCAAAAACGGACCAATAAAATTCTTCGGAAAAATGTTTCGCTATTGTCAAAATACCTAATATTAGTACTATAAATAAGGTAATATGAAATAATGCTCGACGTAGAAAAAAATTCATTTCCCTAATTTGATAAAATCTTTGATTGCTAAATAAATTGCTGCAAATACTGCAACGAGAGAACAAATAATTGTGAATGTTTGGTTTTCGCTATTGAAGTATGCGTCTAATTTTTGCCCTCCAAACACACCAATCAAAATAACCACCAACATTTCTATACCTATATTGGTGTACTTTATGAAGTTATTGAGGTTATTTTTTTTCAATTGGGGCGTTTTTTTCTCCGTTCATTTGACAGGTTCCAGAAAAAATAGCTCCTGGTTCTATGGCAAGTTTGGTAGTAATAATGTCACCGATAAACTTTGCTGTATTACGAAGTGAAAGTAGGTCTTTTATAGACAATTTTCCATTTACAGATCCTTCTATATCACAATTTTGGCATGAAATTTCTCCTTTTACATCTCCAGTTTTACCAACAACGATTTTTCCTTTTGCTGACAAATTTCCTGATAAAACGCCATCAATTCTCATGTCGCTATCGCACGTAATATCACCTGTGATAACTGTTCCTGAAGTAATTAAGTTTGTGGAAAATGCTCCGTTTTCATTCTTTGCCATAATCAAACATTTTTAAAATGTTTGCAAATATAACATTTTATCGGACTTATCGTTAATTTTTACGAACAATAAATGCTAATGATATATATATTGTCGGTAATTTAGTTGTCAGTTATCAGTTGCCAGACGATTCTCTTTGTGTAATTATCTTACGATTATGGAAATCGAACTGATTCTTAAAAACTGACTACTGACATCTAATCTGTTTAAACCACTAATTGAGAGGCTTAGTTCTTTTTCCAAAATTCAGGCAAAAACAATAGTAAAACAGTGAAAATCTCTAAACGACCGACAAGCATCAAAAATGTCATAAGTAGTTTTGATGCAGCGGGGAAGTTACTAAATTCTTGCAGCATTCCTGTCGGACAAAATCCTATGCCTACGTTTGAAATAGACAAAGCAGAAGCCGAAAAGGCGGTGTAAAAATTGTGTCCAAAGAATGTTAATGCTAAAGCACCGAAAAGAAATATTAAAATATACATTACAATAAATGCATATACATTTGAAACAACTTTTCTATCAACAGGTTTTTTGTTCAAGCGTAACGTAAGAATTGCATTGGGATGCAAGAGTTGTTTTAATTCTAAATAACTATTTTTTAGTAATACGGTAATTCTCACTATTTTTATTGAGCCACTAGTTGATCCAGCACATGCCCCAAAGAACATTAATGTAAAGAATAGCATAAGAGATGCATTTGGCATTAATGAATAGTCAGTAATGGTGAAACCAGTTGTTGTTAAAAATGCAATTGCTTGGAATACAATTTGTCGAGTTTGTAGTTCAATATCTTCAAAAATACCTTGTTTCCAAATGTTTATTGCAACGATGATGATGGAAACTAAAAGGATTACACGTATGTAGTTACGAAATTCGTCATTCTGAGCAACAACCTTGAATTTTCCACGGAAAGCTGAATATAAAAGGACAAAATTGACACCAGAAATAAACATAAAAAACATTATCACATATTGTGAGTACGGATTTAGGCTCATAACGCTATCGTTTTGTCCGCAAAATCCTCCAGAAGAGATACTTGAAAGAGATAGAACGACAGAATCAAATAGATTGTTTCCTCCACATAATAATAGTATGATTTGTAGAACAGTACACGCGATATAGATTAAATATAATCTGCTTGCAGTATCTTTTATTCGGGGATGGAGTTTGTCTTTTGTTGGTCCATTAGCTTCGGCAACATAAAGTTGTGTGCCACTCGTTCCCATCATTGGTATAATAGCAACTGTTAAGACCACAATTCCCATACCACCAATCCATTGCATAAGACTTCTCCACAAAATGATTTGTTTGGAAAGAATTTCAATGTCCTTGAAAATTGTTGCTCCTGTAGTTGTAAAGCCAGACATGGATTCAAAAAAAGCATCAATAAATGTCGTTGTGTTTTCGCTGAATATAAATGGTAAGGTCCCAAATAATGAAAAAATGAGCCATACGGTCCCGACAATAAAATATCCTTCTTTTTTACCAAGATTTTGTCTTGTTTTTCGGAATAAGAATGTGACGAGAAGTCCTGTTAGTGCTGTAATACCTATAGCATATAGAAATCCTTGTATTGATTCGTTGTGGCATATTCCTGGGATGAGGCATAAAGCCATCAAAATTGCTTCAAAAAGCAGTAAAGCCCCTACGATTTTTGCTATAAGTTTAAAATTCATTATTTGTCAAAAAAAGTTCTAACTGTTTCTACAGCTGATGGCAATGCAAACACTAAAACTTTATCGCCACCACAAATTTGTGTTTTTCCAGAAGGGATAAAACCATTTTTCCCACGTACAACGCCACCGATTACTGCGTCCTTCGGAAAATCTTTAATGTTCATGAGCGAATCTTTAGTGATTTTCATCTCATCATTAACAATAATTTCCAAAATTTGTGCTTCACTTTGAGTTAGTCGTCGTATTTGTGCAATGTCAGCGGAATTTGGCATTGTAAATTTGTGAATACTATTGGCGGCAATGGTTTTTTTGTTTATCAGGGTGTCAATTCCCATATCTGCTGCAAGACCAATATAATCTACGTTTTCAACTTCGGCAATAGTTCTTTTTACGCCAAGATGTTTTGCCATATAACACGACAATATATTCGTTTCGGCATTACCTGTAGTAGCAATAAATACATCAACCTTACGAATCCCTTCGTCGTTGAGCAAGTCTAAATTTCTGCCATCACCATTGATAACTAGTGTGTTCTCTAATTGAGTGGAGATTTTTTTCGCTTTATCGGAATCTAACTCAATAAGTTTAACATTGAATTGTTTTTGTAAAATTTTTGCTGTTGCTCGTCCAGTTCGACTGCCACCCAAAATCATTACTTGAGAAACAGCAAGTTCTTTTTGTTCAAAAGTTTGCATCATTCGTTCTACACCAGAACGATTGGTTACAATATAAAGAATATCACCTACTTGACAAATATCATTCCCTTTAGGAATAATTGTTTCAAATCCGCGTTTAATAGCGATGACACGATATTTTTGAAGTTCTTCTTGCGTTGGGATTATTTCTTGCATCAATTTCCCAACTATAGAAGCAGATTCTTCAACTTTTAATACAAATAGAGAAAGTAATCCTTCAGCGAAGTCGAATGATTCTCGAGTTGCCGCTCTCTCAACAAACGTAGCAATTTCTTGTGCTGCAAGAGCTTGAGGGTATATAATAGAATCAATACCCATTTCTCTAAACATTTTCTGATTTTTTTCTAATAGTAGTTCTGGGTCGCGAACGCGAGCGATTGTTCGTGTTGCTCCCAATTTTTTTGCAATGACTGCTGAAGAAATATTCGTTTCGGGGAAATGAGTTACTGCAATATATAAATCACAATCAGCAATGTTTGCTTCTTCAAGAACCGAAATGGTAAGTGCCGATCCTTGAATAGCCAATATGTCAAGATGTAAGGAAAGTTGTTTAATGTTTTGAGAGTCAATGTCAATCACGGTAATTTCGTGCTTGTCATTGGCAAGAATCCTTGCTAAATGTTGTCCAACTTCGCCTGCGCCTGCTATTATTATCTTCATTTTACGTAAAAAATCAGCCTAAAATAATAATTATTGGGAATATGGTGGGTCTGTTTTAATTTTTTTTTTCGTTATAGCATACAATTTTTACATGTAATCTATCTTTTTTGTATTTTTGCGACCTCAAAAATATAGGACAAATGGAGGTTGGTATAAATTGAATTTGTCCATATAAGGAAAAGGTTATTTTTGCATCGAAAAAATAGTTTAAATATGAATAGAAAAGTCTTACTTCTAACTGCTTTACTTGGTTTGTGTAGCGGTGCTTTTGCTCAAGAAGAGAGTGAAACACTTTCACTTTCATTGGAGGATGCAAAAACGTATGCAATAAGCCATAGTAGAACTTTGAAAAATGCATCTCTTGATGTTCAAATAGCGGAAGCGAACAAATGGCAAACACTTTCGAATATGCTTCCGCAGGTGTCTGCATCGGTTGACTACATGAATATGTGTGGTTATGAAATGGAATTTGGAGGAATGCAAATCCCTATGAATCCCTATGCCACAGTTGGTCTTACCGCATCTGTCGCTATCAACGGACAAATGATTGTTGGAACTCAACTTCAAAAGATTGCTCTTGATATGTCAAATATCACGTTGAAGAAAAGTGAACAAGATATAAAATCAAGTGTAACAAAGATTTATATGTCAATTTTGGCAATGGAATCAACTGTAGATTTGCTTGATCAAAATCTTGAGAACTTAGAAAAGTTGCACAAAATGACGGAAAATTCAGTTAAAATTGGTGTTGCAGAGCAAACAGATGCCGACAAATTGTTGGTTCAAGTTGCAACAATGCGAACAAGTATCAATTCCACAAAACGTTCGCTTGAATTGTTGTACAATTCGTTGATTCTTCAACTTGGAGCGGATGTTGATACAAAATTGGTTCTCACAGACGAAATAGAGAATGTGTTGAACGTGGACGCTGCAATGAGTTTGTTGAATACACAATTTGAAATAGATAGCAATTACAATTATCAATTGTTAGACAAAAGTATGGAGCTTGCGAAGAAGCAACTTCTTTTAGAAGAGGTTTCTTTTATTCCAACGGTGAGTGCGTATTATCAATATAGCAAGAAACATTACTTTGGTGATGGTTCAATGGATATGACACCACCCAATGCAGTCGGTTTGACCGTTAGTTTGCCATTGTGGAAAAGTTGGCAACGTATGAGCAATATTGAAGAAGCAAAAATTTCATATAACAAAACGAGAAATAGTTTTGAAGACTCAAAGAATGGTTTGAAAATACAAGATAAGCAACTACGCTATAATTTGGCTTCAGCATTTGAAACTTATGAAACACAAGAAAGTAATTTGGAGGTTACGAAACGAGTGTTGGACAACATTACAATAAAATATGGTCAAGGAGCTGCTTCAAGTTTGGAAATAACAACGGCGAGTACCAATCTTATAACTGCGCAAAGTAGTTATATAAACGCGATGTTAGAATTAATAAATGCAAAGGTTGCATTGGAAGACCTACTTAATAAATAATGTAAAAACGAAATATATAGATATGAAAAAGATTTTTAGAAACTCAATTATCGCGTTGGCAACAATAAGTATGGTTGCGTGCGGTCAAAAAAGTGAGGAAGAAGCAACAGCAGTAAGCACAGATAGTGTTGTAGTAGAAAACGTAAAGGTTACTGTTCTTAATCCAGAGAAGATAGCTAAAGAAATTAATTTGGCTACAACGCTTGAAGGATATGAAACAATGAATATTTGTCCTTCAGTAACAGGAAATATTGAAAAGATTCACGTTGAGGTTGGTACTAAGGTAAGAAAAGGTCAAAGTCTTGTTACAATGGATCAGCAACAATATATTACAGCAAAACTTTCGCTTGCAAATTTGACAACGGAAATGAAGCGTGTTGAAGCATTGAAAGAAAGTGGAAATGTAACACAGCAATTGTACGACCAAACAAAATTGGGATATGATCAAGCAAAACAAAGCGTAGATTTCTTATCAAGAAACACATTTGTTAAGGCCGACTTTGATGGTGTGATTTCAGCAAAGAATTATGAAAATGGAGAACTTTATGGTGGAGCGCCAATATTAGTTCTTACACAAATTAAAAACTTGAAAACGTATGTAAATATTCCAGAAACATACTTCCCATTGGTAAAAGAGGGAATGAAAGTCGGAATTGTAAGTGAAATATATCCAGATAAAACTTTTGAAGGCGTTGTAGAGGTTATTTTCCCAACAATTGATGCATCGACACATACATTTAAAATTAAAGTAAAAATTCCGAATGCAGATGAGACACTTCGTCCAGGAATGTATGCTCATGCGCAATTGTCATTGGGTGAAATAGAAGCATTGGTTGTACCATATCAATCAGTTTTGAAATTACAAGGCGCAAATGATCGTTATGTATTTGTAAACGATAATGGTGTTGCAAAACGTATAGCAGTAGAATTGGGACAACGTTTTGACGACAAGATAGAAGTTATTTCTAAAGATTTGAAAAAAGGTATGCAATTAATCACGACTGGACAAGGTCGTTTGGTTGAAGGTAGTGAAATAGTTGTTGTAGAATAATTTAAGAGGAAATAATTATGAGTATTTATAAATCCGCCATACAAAAGCCTATCACAACGGCATTGATATTTGTCGCTGTGGTGATTATGGGCGTTTTCTCGTTTATCAAATTGCCAATTGATCAATTTCCTGAAATTGAGGCTCCGTATGCAATGGTAATGACAACGTATGCAGGAGCAAATGCATCGGAAATTGAGGAAAATATTACTAAAACACTTGAGAATACGTTGAACTCAGTTGATGGGTTGAAAAATTTGTATTCTACTTCCAAGGATAATTTATCTCTTATTTCTCTTGAATTTGAGTGGGGTGCTGATATTGATGAGGCATTAAACGATATTCGTTCGTACGTTGATTTGGTGTACGATTATTTGCCAGATGGAGTTAGTCGTCCAATGATTTTGAAAATCAATATGAATTCAGTGCCAGTTATTATTTATGGTTTTACTGCCAAAGAAAGTTATGCTGGTCTTGATAAGATTGTTGAAGAAAATGTGACAAATGTTTTGAATCGTATTGATGGAATTGGAAATATTACTGTTTCTGGTGCTCCAGAACGACATATTTATATTGATTTAGATCCGAAACAACTTGATGCCTATAATTTGAGTGTTGAAGCCGTTGGTTCTGCTATTAGTGCAAACAATCTGAATCTTGCTTCGGGTACTGTAAAAATGGGTAAAGAACAGTATCAGCTTCGTGTTGAAAGTGAATATAAAGAAAGTTCTGAAATAAATGATATTGTTGTTACAACGACTCCTACTGGGCAACAAGTTTATGTACGTGATTTGGCAACGGTTCGCGATACAATAAAGGATTTGACATTGGATGAAAAAATCAATGGTATGGATGGTTGTCGCTTGATGGTTACAAAACAAACTGGAGCAAATACGGTTGAAATTTGTCGTCAAGTGCGTAATCAAATGGAAAAAATTCAAAAGACTTTGCCTCCTGATATTGAAATACATTTGATTCGTGATGGTTCAGAGGAAATTGAGAATGCAATTTCTTCATTGGAAGAATCGGTTCTGTATGCATTGTTATTTGTGGTTTTAGTTGTTTGGTTCTTCTTAGGGACGTGGCGTTCAACAGTAATAATTGCTGTTACTATCCCTATTTCGTTATTAACAGCATTTATATACTTGCTTGCCACAGGAAGTTCTTTGAATATTATCTCGTTGGCATCACTTTCTGTCGCAATTGGTATGGTTGTGGATGATGCTATTGTGGTGTTGGAAAATATCTCAAAACATATTGATCGTGGTTCAAGTCCTCGAGAGGCTTCTATTTATGCAACGAATGAAGTTTGGGTGTCAGTTATCGCGACAACTTTGGTAATCGTGGTGGTATTTGTTCCATTAACATTCCTTACTGGTATTGCTGGTATTATGTTTAAGGAATTAGGTTGGATTGTAACAATTGTTGTGTGTACGTCAACAACTATTGCAATTTCGTTGACGCCAATGATGTCATCAAAGATATTAAAAGGAAAACCAGTTTACTTACGTCTTGCTGAAAAAATAGAAGCAGAAAAGAAAGAAGCAGAAAAGAAGAAACATTCTTTGTGGGGATTCATTGAAAGAATTTTCCAAGCTATTGAAAGATGGTATGCGAACGTGCTTCGTGCTTGCTTGCGCCATAAAAAGATGACAATCTTTGTGGCATTCTTGTTCTTTGTTGTTACAATGTTACCTCTTTTCTTAGGCAAAATTGGTATGGACTTTATGAAGGAACAAGATAATGGTCGTTTTACTGTTACTCTTGAATTGCAACGTGGTACTCGTATTGAAGAAACATTGTTGACGGCGAGAAAAGCAGAAGCAGATATAAAAGATATTGTTGGAGAAGATTTGATAATGATATCGACAACTGCAGGTTCTAACGAAGATGGTGGTTTGGCTTCAATATTCACTGCTACTGATAACACTACAATTAGTATAAGTGTGAGAACTACCAAAAAATATGAAAGAAAGACAGATAGAACTATCTTCCAAATGGCAGAAGCGGCTCGTCAAAAATTCAAGAAATATCCAGAAGTTAATAAATATCTTGTATCTACTTCTGGTGGAGGTGGTGGATTGGGTGGAAACACTGATGACGTTGAAATTTCTGGGTACGATTTTGATAAAACAATGACTGTCGCACAAAATTTGAAGCGTGTTGTTGATAATAATGTAGAAGGAGCTCGTGATATTGATATTGACCGTAAAGAGGATCGTGCGGAATTACAGATTATCCTTGATAAGGAAAAATTAGCTCGTCATGGTTTGAATTCATCAACAGTAGCAGCATACGTTCGTTATAGAATTTATGGTATGACAGCTGGTTATTTCAAGGAAGATGGAGAAGAATATGATATTATTGTTCGTTTGAAAGAAGAATATCGTAGCAAATTAGCTGATATAGAGAATTTGACTATTCTTACTCAGTCAGGACCAATTAAATTGAACGAGTTGGCAACAATTCAAGAATATTGGTGTCCTCCAGAAATTAGCAGAAAGAATAGACAACGTACAATTACAGTTTCGGTTACACCATATAATACCTCTTTGAGTGAACTTGCTGCAGGTATTCAAAAGGAAATTGACAAAATGGAACTTCCTCAAGGTGTGTATGTGAACGTGGGTGGTAGTTACGAAGATCAGCAAGAGTCATTTGCTAATATGGGTTTGTTAGCATTGCTAATTATGATGTTGGTTTACATTGTGATGGCATCTCAGTTTGAATCATTCAAAAAACCATTTATCATTATGATGGCAATTCCATTCGCTTTGTCGGGTACGGTGCTTGCATTGTTAGTAACAGGCGAGAACTTGGATATGGTTGGTGCATTGGGTATCATATTGTTGATAGGTATTGTGGTTAAGAACGGTATTGTGCTTGTTGACTATATCAATTTGATGCGAGATAGAGGTTACGAACTTTCTGAAGCCATTGCAATGTCTGGAGAATCTCGTTTGAGACCAGTAATGATGACAGCATTCACAACAATTCTTGGTATGGTGCCAATGGCATTGAGTAGAAGTGAAGGTTCTGAGTTGTGGAATACAATGGGATATGTTGTTATTGGCGGTTTAACGGTTTCAACATTTGTAACATTGATAGTTGTACCTGTATTATATGGAATTATGTCAAAACATAGCGAACGTGATACGGCTGCAGAAGTTAGAAAATCGTTCGTATTCCAAGATATTGAACTAGATGAAGAACCAAAATCAGAAAACTAATCGTAAAAAGTGAAAAAATGAAAGCAGTATTTATTACATTCAATCAAGCAAATACAGAACGTGTTGAGTATATTCTTGATGCGTGCGAAGTAAGAGGTTTTACATTTTGGGAAGATGTTCAAGGTCGCGGAAGTAAAGATGGTGACCCACATAGAGGAACTCATACGTGGCCAGAAATGAATTCCGCAGTTATCTCAATTGTTGACGACGACAAAGTAGAACCAATATTGACATTAGTAAAAAAATTGGATAAACGTAATACTGATGTTGGTATTCGGGCCTTTGTTTGGAACGTAGAGCAAATGGTATAGTGGTTTGTAAAATATACTATTGGAGGGGTAGGTTTTAAACCTATCCCTTTTTTTGTAAATATTTATAAATGAGATTTTACATAAAATCGCGGAAAATCGTATTTTTGTTGAATCGTTGTTTCCAATATGAAGAGATTTTATATTCTATTTGTTGCTATCTTATTGAGTCTTAACTCGTTAGCGCAAACAAGACAAATTGTCGGGAAAGTTATTTCTGCACAAGATAAGCAACCGCTTATTGCTGCATCTGTTGCTGCAATGGAAGGAAGTAAGCCAACAAGTTATGGAACATTTACAGATATAGATGGTTCGTATACATTAGATGTTCCAGAATCGGCAACTGCTTTGGAATTCTCTTATATGGGTATGGCTACACAAATAGTTGCACTCACAACAACTTCAGAATACAATGTATCTCTTCAACCTGATGCGTTGATGATAGAAACAGTTGTTGTAACGGTGCCGTATGGAAAGCAGAAGAAAGAATCGTTTACTGGATCTTTGTCATCAATAAAATCTGACGATATTGCATCGGCACAAACAGCTACGTTTGAGCGCGCATTGCAAGGTCAAGTTCCAGGAATTGCTCTAACTTCAAGTTCTGGACAGCCAGGTTCGTCATCTGAGATTCAATTACGTGGGGCTGGTTCAATTTCAGCGGGTAGTTCACCGTTGATTGTTATTGATGGTGTGCCAATGTTTGCTGGAGAAACGACTCAAAATTCAGAAGCATCTTCAATATTGAGTTCTTTGAATCCTAATGATATAGAAAGTATTTCGGTCTTGAAAGATGCCGCAGCAACTTCGTTGTACGGTTCTCGTGCATCAAATGGTGTTATCATGGTTACTACAAAGTCTGGTAAATCGGGGAAGACTAAGTATAATTTCTCTACAACGCAAGGTCTTGGCGTTATTGCCAAGAATGGCTTTGAGTTGATGGATGCTGGAGAATATAAATCGTGGCTGACAGATGCTATGCGTAATGCTGGAAAAACTGACGCGCAAATAGCAGAGGAATTGTTAGATGATACATCAAGTACCAATTGGTTTGATGAGGTTTATCGTAAAGCGTGGAATCAATCGTATGAATTTTCTGCTCAAGGAGGAACTGACAATACAACATTCTTTGCTTCGGGTCAGTATAAGAACGAAAAAGGTATTGTTTCGGGTACAGATTTAGAACGTTTTTCCGTTCGTATGAACTTGAATCACAAAGCTTCTGAAAATTGTTCTTTTGGATTTAAATTTAATCCATCTTTTACGACGCAACATATTACCGTTGAACCAGGTTACACGTCAAGTCCTGTAACAACGGCATATACGTCGAAGCCAACAATTTCTATAATGAATGGAGAAAGGTATAATTTTGTAAATAAGTTTTATAATCCCGTTGGCATTATCAATTTGAATGAAGATTATAATAAAACCAAACGATTATTGGGAAATGTGTTTGTTGAGTATAAATTTCCGCTCAATTTAGAATTCAAAACTATTGCCAATGTTGATTATATCAATGTTGAAGAGTACCAATTTTTGCATCCTCAAACACCAGAAGGACAAGATAAAAATGGAATTTCGGAATATTTCTCTACCAATGTAACAACGTGGACATCGTCATCAACATTGAAGTGGAATTATAAGAAGCTTCGACATGCATTGCAAATAATGGCAGGTTTTGAAGTTGAAGCAAATGCGTTGGATTATTCAAATATGATAGCATCGAATTTTGCAACAGAAGATAAATGGGATATTGCCAATGCATCGCAAATGGAGCAAATGAACGAATATGGTATTGAGTCTTCGTTGCTTTCGGGAATTTCGAGTTTTCAATATAATTATGCTGCAAAATATTATTTCAGCGCAAGTTTTCGTGTAGATGGCTCTTCAAAATTTAGTCCAAGTAATCGTTGGGCTCCATTTTGGTCGGTTGGTGCATCTTGGATAGTTTCAGACGAAAATTTTATGCAGTCAATTCCGTGGATAGATTTATTTAAAATCCGCGGTAGTTATGGTACGTCGGGTAATTCTGATATTGACGACTATTTGTATATGAATTTATATTCGTTTGGTCAAAATTATCTTGATGAACCAGGAAGCACACTTTCAACAATGGGTAATGATGATTTGACGTGGGAGAAAAACCATAATGCAGATTTAGGTTTTGATTTAAAATTTTTTAAACGATTTAATTTTGACGTGGATTTATACAATAGAAAAACATTTGATTTATTGCTTGCTGTTCCAGTTTCTATGACAACAGGTTACGAAAATCAAATGCAAAATGTTGGCTCAATGGTTAATAAAGGTATTGAATTATCGCTTTCGGCAACGGTGGTGAATACAGACAAATTTAATTGGACTACAACATTGACATTCGCGCATAATCATAACGAAATTACCGATTTGTATGGCAATGATACCATAGTTGTTAGTACAAAGATTCGAACGGTTGGTGAATCGTTACAAACATTTTATTTGGCAGAATGGGCTGGTGTTAATTCTGCAGATGGTTCACCAATGTGGTACGATGAAAATGGAAATCCTACAAAAGATTATAATAAAGCTCGTAAAGTTATTGCTGGTAGTGCAGATCCGAAATTTACTGCAGGTTGGAACAACAATTTAACGTACGGAAATTGGGCATTAAATGTTATGTTTTATTGTAGTTATGGAAATTTGATTTTCAATCAGTTGAATAATGAATTGATTGCAGACGGAGCAACAACCGAGTTGAATCAATCAGTTGATGCATTGGATTATTGGAAACAACCAGGAGATAATGCTAAAAATCCAAAAGTAGTACAAAATAATGGTAGTAATAGTAACCGTTTCTCAACGCGCTATTTAGAAGATGGTTCGTACGTTCGGTTGAAGAATATACAATTGAGTTATACAATTCCGACTCAGGTTTGTGAAAAAATAAAATTAAATAGATGTATGATTTATGCTCAAGTGCAAAATCCGTTTGTGTGGACAAAATTCAGTGGACTTGATCCAGAAACACGTTCAAATGGTATTTATTATTATGATTATCCAAAACAACGTACATTTTTGATGGGTATAAATATAGGATTTTAGAGATAAGAAATAAGAGAGTAGAGATGTCGATTTATCGCGTCTCTTATAGCGATAAGAATTAAGGAGTGGGTTTAAAAAGTTGTATCTTAAAGCTGTTAAGCTGACTCCAGATAATTGACAACTAAAAAATGGAAATATACAATAATGGTTTGCCAACGCCTCAAGAAGGAAGTTATCAAAAGATAGAATCTTACGATGATGAAACAACGAATCGTTTAGCTGAAATATACAAAGAATCGTTGTTTTTGCTTGGCGAAGATGTTGATAGGGAAGGATTGTTAAAAACGCCATTGCGTGTGGCTAAGTCAATGCAATTTCTAACACAAGGATATAATTGCGACCCTAAAGAAATACTTCGTTCTGCAATGTTCCGCGAAGAGTATCAACAAATGGTTTTGGTGAAAGACATAGAAATTTATTCTTTGTGCGAGCATCATTTGTTGCCATTTATTGGTAAAGCACATGTGGCATATATTCCTAATGGATATATCACTGGATTAAGTAAAATAGCTCGTGTTGTTGAGGTTTATGCTCGTCGGTTGCAAGTGCAAGAACGATTAACCGTTCAAATTCGTGATTGTATTCAAGAAACTTTAAATCCACTTGGCGTTGCTGTGATTATTGAAGCTCAACATTTATGCATGCAAATGCGTGGTATTCAAAAACAAAATTCAACAACCACAACGTCTGCATTTACAGGGGCTTTTAATAAAAAAGAAACGCGCGAGGAATTTGTTCACTTGGTTGGCACAAAACTGCACTAAAATAGTGATTAGTTACTTTTTTCTAATCAAGATTACTTCTGCAATTACGCAGACAATAGCAAGTAGTAATGCAATTCTCCAAAGAGGTTTTCCATTTTCAATTTCTTTGATTTCAAGTGTGATGTCTTTATTCGTTTGAATGAATGAAAATTTTGGGACATTGCCACAATAGTCTTGTAGTTCTTCAGCAGTGTAAAATTCTGGGTTTGATTCTTGTCTATCGTAATTGTAAGAAAGTCCGCAAACAGGATTTCCCACTTGCGTTATAATATAATTACCAGCTGTTTCTATCTGATTCATTGGGTTGATATGTAGTTTTGCATTTTGCATATCAATTCTATATTGTGGAATACAATCAATTGATTGTGATGCGTCTTCTATGTGTAAAGCGTTGTCGTGAGAAAGATGTTGAATGAATAATTCAGTTGATTGTCCTATAGTTGTTTGTAATTCGTTTGACGATGAAACGCTCATAAAAATCGGATACAAACTTACAAATAGAGGTGATGAGACAAAAGAACTATATTTCAAATCAAAAGGTGTAGAGAAAACGAACAAGTTTGTGTTATTTCTTGAAAATTGACAAAGAAAAGCATCGTTATTTTGTAAAACTATTAGATTGTTATTTTTCTGATTTTCAAATTGATAATGAACTGTTACATTTGGGAAAAGAATAGATTCTTTGTCTTGCTCAAAAACATTTTTGAATAAAGAATTCGATTTGTCAAAATGAGAAATTTTTGTGGTAGTAGTATCAAGTGCTGTAATTTTCTGATTGGTAAAATATTGGAAGAATTGGTTGTATGAATCAACGTCAATGTTGTCTGATGGAACAACAACAACGTTTTTTCCCATATTAGTCGTTTTTTTGATGTGTTCTATAATACCAGTAGGAATAACCGTTAAACCATCTAAGACAATAACTTTATAATTTGACAACGACGCATAATCAATAGAATTAAGTTGTTGGTTTGTAAGAGCAATGTCTTTTTGGTTTTTGCACAGAGCATTAATATATTGATTTGGTTTTGCGTCAAAAATAGATAGGATAGATATTTGATTTTCAATAAAATAAGAAAAAAAGTATGAATTATCATACATAATAGGGTAGTCTTCTATTTCAATTTTTCCAGAAGCAATGCCGAAAGTTGAAACATTGTATTCAATTGGAATAGTCGTTTTGGATTGTGGTTTGAGATTCCCTGTTGCAATGGCGCGGAGAGAATCATTTATGTATAGTTTTATAGGAAGATTTGCAAATGTTTCATCTGAATTATTTTGAATGCAGACAAACAATTTTTCTTGTTGATTAGCAAGGTGGTGATTATTTTCAAAGTAACAACTATCAATACAAATATTTGATTTTATCTGGTTTTCAATAGGATAGAAGTATAGGGTAGTAGTTGTATCTACATTGAATGTTTCAAATTTAGAGGACTTTTGAAAATCGGAAATAATGTGGCAGCATACGTCAAGTTCGTTGCGAGAAGCAATAGCTTGCATTTTATTTATTAAACTTGGAAGTTGCTCTTGTTTTGAAGAATAAGAAATCTGTGTAATTGTATTTTTAACGTCGTCGCGTGAACGAATTATTTGTTCAGTTCCGTCAGATTTGTTAGTCAGTAAAATGAATTTTGCATCAGTTGGGTAGGCATTTGCAATTTGTTGAGCAACAATCTTTTCTTGTTCAAGAACAACTCCTTTTTCGGTTTCTGATTGAGAACTAAAAGAGTTGTCAATATAGAGAGCAATGAGACTGTTTTTAGATTGTTTTTTTTGTGAGGAAAGAGGAATGAATGGTTGAGCGAAACAAAATACAAGAAAGATAATCATTCCAATTCGAGATAAAAGAATCAATAGTTCTTTTAATTTGGACTTTGAGCTATTTTGTTCAACTTGTATTTGCTTAATTAGTTGAAGGTTGTGGAAATAAACCTTTTTATATTTTCGGAACGAAAATAAATGAATAATGATAGGTATAGCAATAGCAAACAGAAAGAAAAGATATTCTGGATGTTTGAAAGCAATCATTAATCAAAAAATAGAGTAAGAACAAAAAAATAGAGACGGCGTACGCACCGTCTCTACAAAGAAATTATTATGAAATTATTCTTCTGATTTTTTGCAGCAGCAATCGCACGAAAGAGCTTTCCATACTAATGCGCTTAGAATTGCACCAACGCAAGGAGCAACGATGAAAATCCACAAGTCGCACAATGCTTTACCACCTTCAAAAACAGCAGGAGCAATACTTCTTGCTGGGTTAACACTTGTACCAGTAAGAGGAATTAAAACGATGTGAATCAAAATCAAAGAAAGACCGATAGCAAGACCAGCAAGGCTACTATTGCCTTTTTTCTCATCAGTAACACCTAAAACAACCAACACGAAGATGAATGTTCCAATCATTTCTGCCAAGAAACCAGCATAGCAAGAAACGCCATCAGCGCAAGCATTAGCACCGGTTTGAGTAACATAGTTCATGTCAATGCCATTTGTTAAAATCCAAAGTATTCCAGAACCGATGAACGCTCCAATAATTTGGAATAGGATATACATGACAGCATCTTTACCACTTATTTTCCCACTTGCAAACACACCCAATGTGATAGCAGGATTGATGTGGCAACCAGAAACGCCACCAATAGCGTATGCCATTGCAACGACAGACAAACCGAATGCACATGCAACAGTTAACACTTGAGCAGTTGTTCCGCAACCGCCATTAAAAATTGCACAACCGCAACCTAACAATACGAGAACCATAGTTCCCACCATTTCTGCAAAGTATTTTTTCATTGTTGTAAAAATTAAAAGTTTATGAGACAAATATAGTTTTTATATTGAAATGATATACCAACTATCGGGAACTTTTATTGATAAGACTCAGTTTGTTTACTGTTGAGTTAGCAATTTGAGAGCGATTAAATTGTATTGCAATGTAGTGCTACCAATTGCCCTCCCAGTAGAAATTTTATCGGGAGGGTTTTTGTTTTACTAATTTTTACGTTTTTTGAAAAAAATAGTGCAACTTCGTGCAGTCTTTCCGTTTTTTTCGGACTATATATTAGGATTAGTATAAACTAATGGAGGTCTCTCAATTAATAGATAGATGCAAAAATGGCGATTCCGAGGCTCTTGGTATGCTATACACGACCTACTCAAAGCCATTGAGAAAGGTGTGTCGTCGGTATCTGTCTGATGAACAGACTGTTAGTGATGTGCTGCATGATTCGTTTGTCGTTATTTTTTCGTCTCTCAATAAGTTGCGCGACAACCGTAAGGCGGAAAAATGGATGAAGTCAATAACGAGAAACGTAACGTTAAAATATCTTGACTGCCAAAAAGTACATCAGGTTATTTCTATTAAGGACTCTGAAAATTCAGAGGTTTTTGTCGACGAATCCCAACCAGAGGAAAATGAATTGTCGTTGGGCGAAATGGTGAGTCTGATTGACAAATTGCCAGAAAGCTCCAAACAGGTATTTCGACTTGCTGTTCTCAAGGGAATGTCGCATCAGGAAATTGCCGACTTACTTAATATTGAGCCACACTCTTCGTCATCGCAATTGGCACGGTCCAAGATGATGCTCCGCAAGATGATTCGTCAGTATTGGGCTGTGATACTATTGTTCCTTATCCCTATTTCGTTCTTTCTTCTCAAAAAAGAAGATCCTGTTGTTAACGAAGACAAGCAAGTTGTTGTTAATCAGAACGAGACTCAAAATATTCAACCGACAGAACCTGAACAACATCCATTGATTGTTGAACAAACGAAACTAAAAACGTCTGTCGCAGTAACCGACACGGCACTCATGGTAAACAATGTTGAAAATATTATTGTTGTAGCCGATACAACGATTCTGCTGACTGCACAGGAAAACGAAATGATATCCGATACATTGTGCGACAATCAGCTCCGCGACACGGTGCAAGGTATTATTCATAAGACGGACATTCCACAGTATGATTTTACTGATAATTTCCCTGAAAAAAACATCGTCAACGAAAACAACGAGCACCAATGGGCAATACGATTTGCATACGCAGAAAGTTTTGGAAGTCAGTTGGGGAAAGTGTCCTCATTAGCTTCTGAAGAAAAAAATAGGGGCGTTAGTGATTCTCCAAATTTTTATCAATATACGAAGCATCATTATACTCCTATAACATTGACGTTAACCGCACATTATAACTTTACAAAACGATTGGGTATAGAAACAGGGTTAAGTTATATCCAGTTGACTTCTGAATTATATAGTGAGACAGAAGGCATTACACAAACCGTTCATTATCTTGGTATTCCTATAAAAGGGATATACACAATGTGTGTAGGAAAGCGAATGATTTTGTACGACGGTCTTGGCTTAACTATGGGAATTCCTGTTCATTCACAATTGAATGCTGAGGCAGCCACGAATATTATGGGAGAGAAAGTTCCGTGGTTGTGGTCGGTTGGTACAGGATTGGGAATACAATACAACCTTACTCGTCATATAGGAATATTTGCAGAACCAAGTATCCAGTATTATATACCAAGGCAAAAAGGTCTGGAAACCTATTGCACAGAGCATCCGTTTGCATTTTCTGTGCCGTTGGGATTAAAAATAATTTGGTAATTCGTGCAGTCTTTTTGATTTTTTTACATCTATATAAATAGAAATGTTTAACAATTTAAAAATGTAGAGTATGAAAAAATTTCTTTTTATTTCAGTTCTTGCTTTGGCAGCGATAGTTGCCTGCAACAAAGACGATGAGACAATGCCTCAAGTTGCACAAGACGATTCAGCAATTGTGCTCAAATCGGCAAATGTATCTACTGGGGATATATGCGTGTCGGTGCGTGTCAACACGTTAG
>JAZRVS010000168.1:0-15474 GCA_045599365.1 Bacteroidales bacterium | reverse complement strand
CTGTTACTAGAAGTTGTCAGTTGCCAGTTATCAGTTGTCAGATGAATTTCTTTGTGTAACAACTTTCCATTATGAAAATCTAACTGAAAACTGATTACTATTTAGTTGTCAGTTCCCAGTTTTCAGTTATCAGACGAATCTTTTTGTGTAATCAACTTACCATTATCGAAATTAAACTGAAAACTGACTACTGATACCTGATTACAAATGATTGTGTTGCCAACTTGTATATTTTTCTCTATTTTATAGGGAGTTTTTTTGTTTTGCAAATTTTTACGTTTTTTTGAAAAAAATATTGCAACCTCGTGCAGTCTTTTCGATTTTTTCACATCTATATATTATAGTTTTAGTATAAACTAATGGAAATATCACAACTGGTAGATAGATGCAAAAAGGGAGATTCCGAAGCACTCGGAATGCTGTACGCGACATACGCAAAATCTTTAACAAAGGTGTGTCGGCGGTATCTATCAGATAAGCAGGCTGTTAGTGATGTGCTACATGATTCGTTTGTTGTTATTATTACTTCGCTTGAACAATTGCGAGACAACAACAAGGTAGAAAAATGGATGAAAACAATAACGAAAAATGTGGCATTGCAATATGTTAACTACAAAAAAACACATAATATCGTTTTCGTTGAAGAACCCGAAAAATCAGAACTTTTTAGTGACGAGTCTCAGCAAGTTGAGATTGCACTTTCGATGACCGAATTGATGAGTTTTGTGGATAAATTGCCCGAGGGTTGCGCTCAAATATTTCGATTGTCTGTATTTGATGGCTTAACGCACACGGAAATTGCTGAAAAACTTGGAATTGAACCACATTCATCATCATCGCAATTGGCACGAGCCAAGATGTTGTTACGAAAAATGATTCGGCAATATTGGGCTGTATTTTTGTTGCTTCTTATTCCAATTTCGTTCTTTCTTCTCAAAAAAGAAGATTCTGTCGTTAACGAAGACACGCAAGTTGCTGTTAATCAGAACGAGACTCAAAACACTCAACCGACAGAATCTGAACATACACCATTGATTGTTGAACAAACGCAACGACAGTCGATTGTTTGTGCTACCAACACAATCCGAAAGATAAACAAACAAAGAAACGAGGTTGTTGTATCCGACACGATGACAACTTCAGACCATGCTATAATTGCACCCGACACGTTGCTCGGCGAACAAAGTCACGATACGGTACAATGTATACAAGAGATAGAAATGCCGTATTATAATCGAAGCAACATATTGCCAGAAAAACATATTGCCCACATTGACAATACACAACAATGGTCGTTAGGATTTGCCTACGCAGGATATTTCAATGGACAAAACATTTCAAGTACAGAAACAATTTTACATGGAGAGAATAATGGTGTATTGTTACCTACTAAAAACACTGATACAATTGTACATACAAAATATCATTACATGCCTATATCAGTGGCATTGCTCGTACATTATAAGCAGAGTGAGCGCCTGGGATTAGAGACTGGTGTAAGTTACATTCGAATGAGTTCCGAATGTAATATTGAAATCAATGAAACTAAATTGTACGATAATTTGCAAACCATTCGCTATCTTGGCATACCATTGAAAGGTACCTACACGTTGTGTAAAGCCAAGAATTGGAACTTGTATGCTAATCTTGGGGGGACTATGGGAATTCCTATTCATTCACTATCTAATACAAATCTGGCTAAAAATACTTCTAATAGCGATACATATTTCCCTTTGGAAGCACAACTACGTCAGGAATCAACACAAATGCAATTAAATAACACTTCTAATTCAAAAGTTCCGTGGTTGTGGTCGGTTGGTTGCGGACTTGGTTTGCAATATAATGTAACACGCAATATCGGACTCTTTGCTGAACCTAGTGTGCAGTACTATATTCCGAGAAATAATAATGTTGAAACCTATTGCACAGAACATCCGTTCTCATTTGCGTTGCCGTTGGGAATAAAAATAATTTGGTAGTTAATGCGAACTTTTCGTCTAAATTAGACTATATACATAAACTATTCAATGTCAATTATCACTAACTTTATAACATTTTAAAGGTGGATTTTACTATTGTAATATGATTCATGAAGTAAAATAGGTTTGGCTTATGTCAGTATGCTATTTGCCCACGCAGAAGTGTGCAAATATATTTCCGAGCATTTCTTCTTCGGAAATTTCTCCTGTGATTTCGCCTATGTAATGCAACACTTGTCGCAGTTCCAAACTGATTAAATCGTTGGTAAGTCCATTTTCAAAGCCTTTATCAATGTTTTGCAACGAATCAAGAGCATGTTGCAATGCTTCGTAGTGGCGCATATTCGTAACTATAGCATCTTCTTGCGAAATGTTTGCTGCATTCACTTCGTGCAACAATTTTTCTATCAACACATCAATATTACATTGATTTTTTGCCGATATGTATATAAATTCATCATTGTCAGTCAATTCCGCAAAATCAGATTTTGTAATTGAATCTTGATAATTATCAACTAAATCAATCTTGTTGATTACAACAAAGATTTTCTTATCGGCTACGTGTTGTTTTATGGTTGCAATTGTTTGTTGTATAAGCGTTTTGTTTGATGTAATATCAGCCAACACTAATATATATGATGACTTATCTATGTTCTCAAATGTCTTTTGTATTCCAATTTTTTCTATTTCGTTATCAGTCTCACGAATACCAGCAGTGTCAATAAAACGGAAATTCACGCCACCAATCACAATTGTGTCTTCAATCACATCACGCGTTGTCCCTGGAATGGAAGAAACAATTGCCTTGTCTTCGTTTAAAATGGCATTCAACAAAGTCGATTTCCCCACATTCGGTTCGCCAACAATGCAGACTGGAACACCTTGTTTTATGGCATTCCCAAGTTTAAAAGAGTTGACCAATTTTTCAACGCGAATGGTTAAATCGTTGCAAATATTTCGTAATTCTCGACGGTCGGCAAATTCAAGATCTTCTTCGCTAAAGTCAAGTTCCAGTTCAAGTAACGACAAAAATTTGAGCAAAACTTCTCGTAAATCTTTCAATTCTTTTGCATAACCACCCTTCATTTGCGACATTGCTAAATGGTGAGAAGAAGAAGAACTAGAAGCAATTAAATCAGCAACGGCTTCCGCTTGAGAAAGATCCATCTTTTTGTTTAGAAAAGCACGTTGTGTGAATTCGCCTGGATGAGCCAAACGGGCTCCATTTTTTATGAGCAAATTGAGAATCTCGTTTTGAATATATACCGATGCGTGACAACTGATTTCAGCAGAATCTTCACCAGTATAGGAATTCGGACCATTGAAAATAGACACCAAAACAGAATCAATGGCTGTTTCTCCATCCTTAATTTCGCCATACGTGATTTTGTATCCTGCATTTTGCCAATCTGCAATAGCTTTAAAAGGATGAAAAATTTTAAGAATGATTTCTTTTGTTTGTGGACCACTTATGCGCAAAACAGCAATGGCACCTTTGCCTTGAGCGGTGGCTATTGCACAAATTGTGTTTGACTCAACTATCATTGCTAAAATTTTTTCAAAGATACAAATTCGTGTTAATCTTTCAATATTCATTACTCTACATTCTTTAAATGGCAATTTTTTTTATCTTTGCAAAAAAAATAGGTATGGAGAGTGGTTTGTTATTATCAATTTTGATTGGTGCGCTTGCTGGTTTTTTAGGTAGCAAGATTTTTAGTGGCGCTGGAAATGGCTTACTATTGAATTTATTCATTGGTATAGTAGGTGGATTCCTTGGTGGATGGTTGTTTGGCTTATTTGGTATTGGTGATTCAGGTCTTCTTTGGCAATTGGTTAGCGCTACAATTGGCTCAATTGTTTTTTTGTGGATAATTTCGTTAATAAAAAAGTAGTATGAAAAAAACTTTGTGGCGAATTATTCTCGTGTCATTGTTCGCATCAATTGTTTGTCTTGGTTGTAGTAAAGAAGATGATGACGATGGAACTGTTAGTTTTGTACTTGAATACAATCAAAGTTCTAATGTAGATAATAGAGCTCTTGCCGATGTATATAGAGCATTTCAAACTCAATTTGAAAGTTTGGATGGGGTAGTTATTGATAAAGGTGCATACGTTTTGAAAGGTGAGTATGCTACGTGTAATAAGGCGATTACAAATGCTTGTGAACGTGCTGAATATGGTGTAGATGGCATAGTTCCTTCAACGGGCTATTTTGATATTATTGTAACTGTAACCTATGACAAAAAGGATGGGAAAATAGTACTTTATACAAAAACGTACGGAACAAAAGAGTAGAAATTAATTAATTAATAATAATAAAAAAAGTGTTTATGAAAAAAGTATGGTATTTATTAGTAAGCGGTTTAATGTTGTTCGCTGCTTGTGGTAGTGATGATGATGAACCAACAAAAAAAGATGACAATAATTTAGCGTATAACGTGAAATCTATTGTGTGCGCGAATCCAAGCGAAACGACTGGACAAATGGAAGAATCGTTGAGTCTTTCGTATGAGTACAATGATGGGAAAGTTACTAAAATCATCATTAATATGCCTGACTTTATGTGTCAAGAGGTAAGTTTTGACTACATATCGGATACAGAAGCAAACTATGTTGCTATAGATAAATCTGATGCTACGCAGTTGACGGGTAAAGCTTATTTTGATAAAAACACACATGTGCTTACCAAAAGAGTATCTGATGACTCTGAAATTACATTGACGTATAATGAAAACAATCAATTGATTTCTGAAGAATTAGTGTATGATGGTGGTGGTGAAGAATTAAAATATGTTTGGGGAAATGGTAATCTCCTTTCTACTGATGCTGGTACAATAGAATATTCAGATATTAAAAATAACACAAATTTTGATTTTGGTATGATGTTTTCTTCAGATTTTCCTGATGGAACCTCGATAAGCCAAATGATAGGTGCTGTTAGTGCAAATATTCCATCAATGATAACAGACGATGAGGGTAGCATGAAGATTGATACACAGTTGGATGCTAAAGATCGACCTGTATCACTGGTTATAGAATCTGGCGCAACAATGACAATTACATATTGCGAATAGTAGTACGTTAACACATTTAATAAAAATCACCGTGGATTGGTTTCCATGGTGTTTTTTTTATTTATAACTAAAAGAGTTTCAATTGATAAGACAATTTTTGTTTGTCTGTTGATTCTATGACATCTAATCCATTGGATATTGTCCATTAAATCATCCTTGCGTAACCGCTCATGATGGTTGTTTTTTATATGAAAATGAGCCATCGTGAGCGCTCACGATGAACATTTTTCATATATACAATTTTTGAATTTGTAATTAGGTATCACTATTCGGTTTTCAGTTTGATTTCCATAATGGTAAGATGACTACACAAAGAGATTCGTCAGACAACTAGTACAGACAACTAAATTACTTTCAAGATGAATAACATAACAAAAAAAATCCCGATTGACAACGACAATCGTGATTTTTTAGAGAAATGTTATAAACTAACTTATTTAGTTTCAGCGTATGCTTCTTCTGTCAAAATATCAGCAATTTTTTCTGCAATAGTGTCTTTTAATTCCTGTGTTGCACCGCTAACAGCATCAGTTAAATCCATTACTGTTTGTTCTGGAATAGCATTTGTATACGTATTGTTTGCATCATATTTGCGAACACAACGAACGCTCAAACCTGCAGTTCTACCAATGTGGCTCTTATTTAGACCGACATATTTTTTTGAACCAGCTGAAAGGTCTTTCATAAATACATACATAGCATTTGCTTCGTTGTGAGGAGTGCTTGTCCACCAAAGTCCCATTTCGCCTTCTTTGTAGAAGTTCCCATTCCTTTCGCGGAAACCAGCAGCTTTGGCTGCGAAACTTGTGCTGTCCCAACCAATTGTTGTCGGAACTTGATCCCAACCTTCAGCTTTGTCATTGCCCGCATATAGAGCAGCCAATTTCATCCATTCTGTAGTGTCGGCTGGAACGTACCAACCTTCTGGACATGGATTTGATTGCACAGCAGCAAAGTTGTAAACAACTTCTGCGCCTTCCTCATTATTGTATGTTGCATAAGCAGGTTTGTCTGCTTTTGACCAACCTTCTTCGCAAGCAATGTTTTCTATTGGAGTTCCATCGGCTAATTTTGTGGTTTTCAAGTTTGATGCAAACCATTCGTATTCACCAATTTTTACAACTTTATATTGATTTCCATCAACGTCTACAACTGTATTTACAACGTCATCGACAGAAGCTTGTGGACAACGACTATAATTGGTTTCTTTTTTGTCTTCACTACAAGCGAATAAAAGCGCTAAGGAAGAGATGACTAAAATTACTTTTTTCATACTTCAATTATTTAATTATTCAACAACAGCTTCTGCTTGTAATTTAGCAGCTGATCTTTTGTGTAATTCGGCTTGAATTTCTTCAACTTTTGCTTTTGAAAGTGGGTATCTCCAAATCAAAACAATAGTTAACAACATTGAAACTGTTGGTATGAATACATACATTTGACGAACTAAATTCAAGTCAGAAACCGAAATGATTGGGTTTGCACCGTCAATACCAACAAGAACAAGTACGTAACCTGCGATGATAGAAACCAAAGCAATAGCCAATTTGATTAAGAAACCTGATACAGCA
Source organism: Bacteroidales bacterium (assembly GCA_045599365.1). Lineage (GTDB taxonomy): Bacteria > Bacteroidota > Bacteroidia > Bacteroidales > UBA1715 > UBA1715. The sequence continues at coordinate 8,847 of JAZRVS010000168.1, read as the reverse complement.
GTGAACATTCCTTCTCGACGGCTACCATTTTCGTATTCATCGTAGTCGCAAATGTCGGCTGTGAATGCACCAATCAAAGGCCAACACATTGCCAATCCCATATTGATGATTACTGGAGGAAATACAGCCAAGAAAGGAGCTTCTGGTGTGAACAAGAACCAGCTTGAAACATACCCGATGATGGCAATTATAGAACCCATAATTAACAACGTACGTTTGTCAAAGAATTTTGCAATTCTATTTACAATGATAACCATAAGTATTTGAGTTGCTGGTTGCAAAATTGCTGTGTAAACCCCAATGTAACCTGCTAATTCTTTGTGTGTTACGAATTGTTCGTCAAAAGAGAATGTGAAAGGATGTCTCCATGTCCAGTTGAATATGCTGTGCATACCGTCAGAACAAACGTGATACATTGAAATGTAGCCAAGCAAAGGCAACATAAAGAACAATGCAACGTAAACGAAGAAAAGGGCACCCATCAACAAAAGGAATGGCTTTGATTTGAATGTAACAACCAAAGAAGGCCAAAATGGGTCTTTCTTTTGCGATTGTGTACGTTCCATATTCTTTTCCTTACAGAAAATTGCTGGAATAATACCGAAGATAATAATAAGTACACCGACAATGATACCTAAGTTACGAGCTCCGTTAACTTCGTCTCCAGAACCTTTCATAAAGTCCATTTGACAAATCAAATATGCAGAACCAATCAATATACCAACAACGTAGGAGAATATGGACTTATACGTCTGCAGCTTGGTTCGCTCGGTGTAATCTTCCTCCAGTTCCAGACCAAGAGCACCGTATGGCATTTGCCAAATAGCCATTACAATGTAGAACAACGATACAATTGCAATGAAATAGAATGTTTGCCCAAAACCAGGTGTACGTGGTGTAAACCAAATCGCAATGAACGTCAAGGCTAAAATGAATGCACCACAGAAAATCCAAGGACGACGACGTCCCCATTTTGAACGAGTGTTATCACTTAAATTACCGAAAAATGTATCGGAAAATCCTTCAATGAATTTTGACGCACTGGTAGCGATACTAATCACGACTGGGCTGACACCCATACCAATTTGGAAAATGTTAAAACTTAAAGAAGGGAATACGTTCATCGAAAGATTTTCTGCAAATCCTCCGCTGGCCCAAGCTAATTTTTCTCCTCCAGAAGACATCGATTTCGATTCCTTTTGTGGAGCATTTGGGACTTGTTTTTCTGTATTATCCATAAAAGAAAAAATTAGTTTATACTTTATCGTTGCAAATTTATGGAAAATATTTCAAAAAAACGTGTGTATTGCCCGAAAATAGAAGAGAAAATTTAGTAATTAGTTATCAGTGATTAGTGATTAGTGATTAGTGATTAGTGATTCTTAATTCTTAACTCCTAATTCTTAATTTTTAACTCTTAACTCTTAATTCTTAATTCTTAACTCTTAACTCCTAACTCCTAACTCCTAACTCTTAATTCTTAACTCTTAACTCTTAACTCTTAACTCTTAATTCTTATTCAATTTGTAATACCAAACCTTTTAGGTATTCTCCTTCTGGATGATAGATACTGATTGGGTGGTCTGCTGGTTGTGTGAGTTGATGCAGTATGCGAACTTTTCGTTTGGTATTTGCGGCAGCTGCAAATACTGATTTTCTAAATTCATCTTTATTTACCGCTTGAGAACATGAAAATGTGAATAAAATACCGCCTTTTTTGATTTGTTCTATTGCTTTCATATTCAGTCGTTTATATCCTTGTAGTGCGTTGTTCAATACTTTACCGTGCTTTGCAAATGCTGGTGGGTCAAGGATAATAAGATCAAATTCGTCTTTGTTGTTGTCTAAATATTTGAATGTATCACTTACAACCGAGCTGTGTGCTACATCTGGGAAATTCATTGCAATTGTCTTGTCGGTCAATTCAATAGCACGAGCAGAACAATCAACCGAAACAACTTTTTCGGCACCACCTCGAAGTGCATATACCGAAAATCCTCCAGTGTAACAAAATGTGTTGAGTACTTTTTTCCCTTTTGCATACGTTTCAACCAAACGTCTATTCTCTCTTTGGTCAATGAAAAAACCAGTTTTTTGTCCTTGAATCCAATCAATGAAGAATGTATTCCCGTATTCTAAAGCGTTTTCGGTCTTAATTTCACCCCAAAGTAATCCATCTTTATTTTCAATTCCTGCTTTGAAAGGTAGGGTACTTTCACTTTTGTTGTATATTGCGCTAAGTTGTTCTCCCATAGTTTTTTGTAGCGCTTTTACGATGTATGAAATGTTTTTGTACATTCCAACAGAATGACATTGAATGACTGCGGTACCATTGTAAAAATCAATGACTAATCCTGAAAGATTGTCTCCTTCTCCATGAACCAAACGATAGCAATTTGTCTCAGAATTATTGACTAATCCAAGTTGTTTACGATAATTGTATGCCGATTCAATTCGTTCATTCCAAAAGTCTTGCGTTATTTCAATTTCTTCAAAACTAAGAATTCGGACAGCAATAGACGATTTTTGATAATGTCCAATTGCTAAAAATTCGCCTTCAAAAGAGTAAACTTTTACTAAATCTCCTTCGTCGGGTGTGCCTGACATTTTTTGTATTGCTCCAGAAAAAATCCATGGATGAAGTCGTTTAACACTTTGCTCTTTGCCGTGTCTTAGAGTAATCGTAATCATATTGTAAATGGTTGAAGTTTTTGATAAATTTTGAGGCTTACCCACGCATCGGTTGCTGCATACTGTTTTTGTGCTTTGGTAAGCCAAATATTTTCCCAATTGGACAATTGCATTTTTTTTGAGATACGAAATCCAAGCGCAAGAGGCGTTAATCGTCGTAATCCCATGGCGTCTAATTGTAGCTGCTTTGCAATTGTTTGTAAGTCAATAAAATTTTTTGCATCAAACGGACTTATTTTTTGTAACCCTTTTATGTCGTTGCGAACAGCAACGCCAACTTTTATTATCTGCTCGTTGGCAAGAATATTTTTTAATGCTTCTGGTAATCCAATTTTATTGATGCGAAATAAATACGTAACTTCCTCATTTCCTAATTGCAAGAGTGCAACAGAATTTGTGTGATTTTTTGTAAATGATGGTCGTGTTTCTGTGTCAAATCCTAAAATTGGTTGTGTAGATAGAAATTTCACTGCATTGTCAACATCTTGTAGCTTTTCTACAACAATTATTGTTCCTTCAAATGATTTTTGGGGATACTGATTGTATTCTTCTGCTTGAATTGATGTTATTTCGGGATAGGTTTTCATTTTCTATTTCTCAGTAATTACGATTTCAGATTTCTTCAATCCATCTCCTTTAGCCGTAATTTTCAACGATTTATTGTATGATTTCGGCTTCACAATAATTTGAGCATATCCGTTGAACAAATTTCTGACAATTTCTGGTGTAGGATAGATTATTTGTACGCATCCCGGTTCTCGATTTGGTTCATCGTAAATATACGTTTTACGGAATTTTTGTCCTGTAACAACATATTCATTTTTGCCAGATTTTAAATATTCCAATGGAATTTGTATTGCGTCAAGTTTATCGGCTCTTTGAATATTTTCTTGTAATTTATGTCCATTCACGTAGATAGTTTGTTGTTCCACAATACTTTTTGCGAACAAAGTTACGGTCATATTGTTGTCAAATTTATCAATGTTGAATGTGCCTCGAATCACTTTCAGCGAATCTTTGTATTCGTCCCAATGTCTATTGTCTGGCTCGGCAGAAAACGCTGGAATCCACGACGAATAATTGTAGCCTTCTGCTGTTTCTTTTCTATTTTCAAGATTAGGAACTGTACATTCTTTTAAGTCAACAATTTGGGAAACAATGTTTTCCGCAACGAAAACTTCTGCCTCGTGACTTGATGGATTTCCATTCCCAACATACACCATATCTACATCGCCATCAATCGTAAATTGTATTTGATTGTTTGCAGTAATGTCAATTTCATTGTTGTCATTCAACGCGGAAACAGTAATGATAGCAACATCGTTTTCGTTTAAACCATAATCAAGCATTTTTAGTTTTGTCGCTTTTGCGTTTCCGTTCACAATGGAAGTTCCATAACTTTTGCCGTCTCCCTCGCCACACAATCGTTCTCCTTTTGCATCGTAGCCAACGGCTGAGAGAGTTCCAGGTACGAATTTCACTTTCCATGTCGCAAAGTCATTTTTCGCAATAGGTTGAATTCCTAAAGATTCGTTATTTACAAATAATTCAACTTGTGGGCAATTGGAATAGATGATAACATCCACAGAATCAATGTCTTCTGGATAATCCCAATTTGAGGCAATATGAAGAACCACATCTTTAGTCCACCACGATTTTAGATAGTAGAAATTGTCTTTCTCAAATCCGCACAAGTCGGTAATTCCAAATTGAGAAACAACAGCAGGATAGTCAAAAGGAGTAGGTTCGCCACGATAGTCAAGTCCTGTCCAGTAGAATAATCCTGAAGCCCATTGCAACGAATCGTAGAATTTCCATGCGTTCATCATTCCTGCATCGTTTTCGTGTACTTGAAAGCGCGCCATCCAGCAATTTTCTGGTTGTGATACGTAAATGCCGCGAGTGCGTTCGGTGTTGCTTTCTTCGGTACCGATTATAGGTTGATGAGGAAATTTGTTGTGATGTCCAATAACGTCACCATGACTAATATAATTTATACCACAAACTTCGGTTGCTTTCCCAATACCCGTGTCCCATCCTCCACTTGATGCAATGGTAAACGCACGTGAAGAGTCTAATTGATGTGCAAATTCTTGCATGTTTTTGGCTATACGAGCGCCTATTTCAGTGCCTTCGCAAGCCCATTCTTCGTTACCCAACGACCATACAAAAATACAAGGATGATTTCGGTCGCGACGGATAAGTTGTTCTATATTATGCTGATGTTCTTGATTTATCCCAATCAAACGAGCTTCTTCCATAACTAATACTCCCATTCTATCGCAGGCTTCAAGAAAATCTGGGGAAGCAGGATTGTGAGATGTTCTAATTGCATTACAACCCATATCCTTCATTTTTTGTATGCGATATTCTTGTAAGTCAGGCGTAATCGCAACACCCACGCCCGCATGGTCTTGGTGTAAACAAACGCCGCGAACTTTTGTCGTTTTCCCATTTATAAACAAACCTTTGTCTGCATCAAATGCAACGGTACGAATACCAAAATTTGTTTGATATGTATCTACAACTTTTTTAGTTTCAGTGTTATACACGCAAACGTCGCTTCTGTATAAATACGGAAACCCTTCGTCCCAAACATTCCATATCAATGGATTTGAGATAGAATAATGTAGCACAACTTCGGTGGAACTGTGCGGTGCAAGACAAATTTTTTTTGATTTTTTTTCTATCTGACAATCAAAGCCAAAGGCAATGCTGTCGGTGTTTTTGTAAGTCTCGTCAGGATTGATGATTTTTTCAATAACAACAAAAGTTGCAGGTTCATTTGATTCGTTCACAATTTTTGTCCGCGAAGTTATTTCTGCTTTAGAATCCGAAAGTTTGTCTGTGGTTATAAACGTACCATAACGAGCAACGTGCAAAGGATTTGTTTTAATCAAATTAACATTTCTATAGATTCCAGCACCTTCGTAAAACCAACCTTCCTCGAACGAAGCATCGGCACGAACGGCAATGACATTGTCACCACCATAATTGAGATATTCGGTCAAATCGTATGAAAAACCAGTGTAACCGCTTGGCTCGTTTCCTAAATAAAATCCGTTACACCAGACTTTTGAATCACGAAAAACACCTTCGAATTCAATAGAAATTTTTTTGCCGAGGTCAGCGGAATCAATAAAAAAGGTTTTTCTGTACCAACCAACGCTGTTTTCAGGATAATTTCTACCAATAGCTTTTGAACCATGACTCACGCTGCCATTCTGGGCAAACGGCAATTCCACGCACCAATCGTGAGGGACAGAAACAGTTCTCCACATTCTGTCGTCAAAATCCTTTGCGGCAGGACCATCACCAAAACCAGCCTTTGTTACATACGAAAAATACGAAGTCCCGTTTTTGAAATCTTTGTCTCTATCAAGTGCGTGTCCAAGTGCAAATTTCCAATCCTTATTCAACGATATTTTTACTCGTTCAGAAGACGTGCTGTCAAAATCATTCTTGTTTGAACAAGACAAACAAAAACAAATGCTGATAAAAAAAATAGCAATATTATATAGGTATCTCATCTGATAGTGATTTGTTTTGAACTTTAACCTCTTAATTCTTAATTCTTAATTCTTAATTCTCTCAATTCCTTTTTCCAAAAATTCTTTAAATGTTTCTGCATTTTTTGCTTCATCGTATGTTATTGGTTCGCAAATTTTTTCACCATTAGGAGTTAGCAGTACGTAGTAGGGTTGCATAAGACCGTGATAGTTTTTCATCATAAAAATGCTCCAATGTTCACCAATTGTGTTGATTTTGTATGTTTTGTTTCCATACGTTTCTTCGCGTATAAGCGATGGATCCAATGGTTCGCGTGAATCGAGATATAAGGAAATGAGTACATATTCATTTTTAAGTAGGTCCAATATTTCTGGTTTAGCCCATACATTCATTTCTATTTTTCGACAGTTTTCGCAACCAAGTCCAGTGAAATCCAATAAAATAGGTTTGTTAACCGATTTTGCGTAAGCTAAACCTTCTTCATAATCGTAAAATCCATTGATTCCGTATGGGGAATGGAATAAATCACCATATTTCTTTTCGCTTAAATTCGTAGTGTTATTGTTGGAATAAATGTTGATTTTTTGTGTACTCATTGGAGGAAGCCAGCCACTAATAAAATCTATTGGTTTGCCTAAAAATCCAGGTACAAGATAGAGTGCAAAGACAAAAATGACGACAGCAATGCCGATGCGTGTATTCGATAGTTCTTTCTTCTCGCATTGCCCGAAACAAATAACACGTAGAATACAAAGTCCCCATAAAATTGCAAGGATAATCCAAATTGCTATAAATAAATCTCGTGGTAAAATTCCCCAACCTGCGACCAAATCTGCTTTGGAAATAAATTTTAAAGCAAAAGCCAGTTCAATGAACCCAAGAGAAATTTTTATGTCGTTCATCCAATCTCCCGATTTTGCAAGCGATGAAAGGAGTGATGGAACGGCTGCAAAAATTACAAATGGTAGTGCCAACGCAATTGCAAAACCAAGCATTCCAATCATTGGTCCGACAATGGAACCAGAAACAACGGATTCAACGAGTAAAGTTCCGATTATCATTGCTGTACACGAAAATGACACCAAAACAAGTGTGAATGCCATAAAGAAAATGCTTGCGAAGCCTTTTGAACTGTCTGCTTTTTGATCGAAATAGTTTATCCAGCTTGTTGGCAACATTACTTCAAATACTCCGAAAAATGAAATGGCAAAAATGATAAATATGAAGAAAAATACCATATTAAAGGCTGGACTTGTAGAAAGTTTGTTGAGTGCGTCAACGCCGAATAGCAAGGTTATGCATAAACCTAATGTAACGAAAATTACGACAATTGAAAAACCATATATGAGTACGTCGCGCAATGCGTGCTGTCGGTCTCTTTTTAGAAACATACTCACGGTCATTGGAACCATTGGAAAAACGCATGGAGTAAGAAAAGCTAAAATTCCACCTAAAAATCCTAAAAAGAAAATCAACCAAAGACTTCTTGTCGGCACAGAAGATTTTTGATTTTCAATAATGTTTTCGGATACATTTATTGTTGTGTCAAGGTCTTCGTTAATTGTCTTGTTTGTGTCAATTTGTTCTACTTCATTAATTTGGATGTCTTGAGATGAAGTATCTTTTTTTTCTACCTTTTCCTCTGGCAAATTTTGCGTTTCTCGGGGAATTTTATATGATGGAATCTTAACAGAAAAAACTTCAGGAAACGGATTTAGGCAATATCCGTCGTCTTTGCATAGTTGGTAACTATATTGACCTGTAATTTCGCAATCAGGAATATCTTTTGTTATTACAAACTCTTGTTTCCATTTTGTATTGTTTGAAAATTGACGAATGGTTATTTCAAAAATATCGTCAAAGAATTCTTGTGGCTTTTCTGACAGAATTTTCAATCCACCTTTCTTCTCAATACCATCAGGTAACGTGAATTCTACATTTGCTGCAATTGGACCGCCAGCAACTTGGTCGAAACTATACATGTGGAAATCTTGTGGAATAGAAATTTCCATTATAATATCAAAACAATTGGATGTTGATTGGTTCGTTTCGTATGAGAAATTCCAATCTGCCGTTTGCGCAAGAACGAAAAACGGTAAAAAAAACAGTACGATGAGAGTTTTTAAATGTTTCATTGATATTTTGTTTATGCAAAGTTAAACAATAGAATTAATAATTAAAAATTAAGATGAAATAACTAAAATCTAAAATAAATGGAAATAATATACAAGTTGGCAGTATAAGCATTTGTAATCAGGTGTCATTAGTCAGTTCTCAGTTTGATTTAGAGATTCGTTTAATAACTGGTAACTGACAACTAAATTACTGCCAAGATGTATATCATTACAAAAAAATTAAGGAAGCGTAATTGCTTAATAAACACTATCATTTTACGAGAATTTATGAGTATTTTGATTCAATAGACGTAAAAATGAGAAAATTTCAATATGATTTTGAATCACTTTGTATCTAAAAATCGGATTTCATAATAAAAAATGATTGGTGGTGAGATTTTAAATTATTGAGAATCAACGAGAAGGAAAAAAGAATAAAAAAAAGTGTAAAAAAGGTTTGGAAGAAAGAAAAAGTGTGTACATTTGCACACCCCAAAACGGAGATAAGAAGATAGAGTGGGATGATGGGGAA
>JAZRVS010000167.1:0-6514 GCA_045599365.1 Bacteroidales bacterium | reverse complement strand
AAAAAGTAATTTGTCGTGTAATATGTTTTTCTCCATATCACAACAAAACTGTTCCTCAACTTTCAACTGAAGAAGTTTTCAAAGTTGTAAAGTTGTGACAAAAAGAATATTGTGAATTGGGAAGTAAAGAATTTATCAATCACGTTCAAATATTTGAAAATAAAGGAGCGGCAATGGGTTGTAGTAATCCGCATCCGCATTGTCAGATTTGGGCGCAACAATCTATTCCTGAAATTGTAACAAAGGAAGATAAAAATCAACGATTATTTTTTGAGAAAAATGGAATTGCTTTGTTGCAAAAATATGTAAATCAAGAACTTGCAAGAAAGGAACGCATTATTGCAGAGAATCAATATTTTGTAGCATTAGTTCCTTTTTGGGCGACCTGGCCTTTTGAAGTGATGATTGTGCCACGTCAATCAAAAACTAATCTTGCTGAACTGACAGATGTAGAATTACAGGCATTTGCAGAAATGTATAAAATTGTTACATGCAAGTACGATAATTTATTTCAAACTTCGTTTCCATATTCGGCGGGAATTCATCAAGCACCAACGAATGGAGAAAATAATGTACATTGGACTATGCACATGCATTTTTATCCGCCATTGTTCCGTTCGGCAACGGTAAAAAAATTTATGGTTGGTTACGAAATGTTGGCAGAACCACAACGAGATGTAACAGCGGAGCAAAGTGCTGAAATATTACGAAACATTGAAACAATACATTATACTTTAAAATAAAGAATTTTGGAAAAACAAGTATTCAATCCGATTTTGCCGTTGCACGAATATGTTCCCGACGTTGAACCACACGTGTTTGGTGATAGAGTGTATTTATATGGCTCTCACGATAAAGAGGGTGGAAATACATTTTGTATGCTCGATTATGTTGTATATTCTGCTTCAATATACGATTTGAAAAATTGGAGGCGGGAAGGAATAATCTACTGTGCTAATCAAGATCCAGATTATCCAAATCGCAAGTATATGTATGCACCAGATGTTGTACAAGGTAATGATGGACGATATTATCTATATTATTGTATGTCGGGTGAGCGCGGTCAAGGTGGTTATTTCGGACCAATTTCAGTTGCTGTTTGTGATACGCCAGCAGGGAAATATGAATATCTTGGTTGTGTAAAGTATTCAGATGGACGTACAATGTTTGATTATGTTCCTTTTGATCCTGCAGTGATGAATGATAATGGGACAATTCGTTTGTATTATGGGACACAATACGATTATGAAGAAAATCTGGACTTTTACACGAACGATTCATACATAGAAAGCGAAATGAATATGTTTGGAAAGTCTCGAGAAGAAATAGAATCAATGTCGCGCAAAGATAGCGTGATGGGTGCAATTGGTGCGGTGTTGGAAGATGATATGCTTACAATAAAAGAAAATCCAAAACATATTATTCCATACAAAGTGATTGGTACTTCATTTGAACAACATCCCTTCTTTGAAGCAAGTTCTATGCGTAAAGTTGGCGATATATACTATTTTGTGTATTCGTCAAAACAAAATCATGAATTGTGTTATGCAACGAGTAAATATCCAGATAGAAATTTTGTTTTTCGTGGTACCATTGTCTCAAATGGTGATGTGGGTTTTAATGGTCGTGGGGAAGAAAATCGTTTGAATATGACGGGAACGACACACGGAAGTATTGTAAATATCAATGATTCTTGGTATGTATTTTACCATAGATTGACACATAAATCTGATTATAGTCGTCAGGTGTGTGCCGAACGAATTGAAATTCAACAAGATGGTTCTATTTCGCAAGTAGAAATTACCTCATGTGGTTTAAATGGAAAACCATTAGTAGCTAACGGGATTTATCCTGCTGTAATCGCTTGTAATATTACAAATGGAGATATGCCACATGGTTCAAATAAAATTTTTGAAGATGCATTTCCAAATGTCAATAATCAAGGAGAAGAGCGTTTTGTTTCTCAAATCGGAAATAAAACGCTTATAGGATACAAATATTTCGACTTTCAGAATAATTCCAAATTAAAGATTGTTGTACGGGGAAATGCCCAAGGACAATTGGAGGTACGTCAGTCTATAGATGGTGATAGTCTTGGTGAATTTATTATTTCTCCAGTTAAAAATTGGACTGAAATGAGTGCTAATTGTTCGTTTCGTAATGGAAACTCCCCATTATATTTATTTTTTGAGGGGGATGGTTTGTTTGATTTGAAAGAAATTGGCTTTTAGTCTCTTTTATACAACAAGTTGTTTTTCTTTCTAATAATTAAATTTATTGTGTAAAAAACAATAAACACACACAATTCAAATATACCACCCCAAAACACTTCTGTCATCGTAATTTTGCCATACTGAAAAGTGATGAAATACCAAGAGAGCGCGCATCCAATGGTATTAATTACGCATAGTAGTGTAGCAGTTTGAGGTACAGAAAGGCCTTGGTAAACCAAGCAGTGTGTTGTATGGTATCTATCACCAACAAATGGTGATTTGTTACCTAAAAAACGATTTATTGCAACTGTTACCGTGTCCGTTATTGGGATAATAAACATTAAAGCAATGAAAACAATTTGTTCATAATTGAAACCAATAACTGAATCGTTTGAATTCCAAATGTATTTTATACTAAAATAGGCGAGAAGTACTCCTAATAGTTGACTTCCGTTGTCGCCCATATACATTTTTGAGGGATACCAATTCCAAAACAAGAAAGCAGCTAAACTTGCTATTATTGACAAAATAATGATAGCATCAAATGAAGATTGTATAGCAAGACCAAATAATGCAATGAAAATTATGATAGAAATAGAGGCTGTAACACCATCCATATTGTCCAGCATATTGATACTATTCATTATAAATACAACCCAAAAAATAGTAATTGTGTAGTTTAGGAAAATATTGTCGGATGTCTCAATATGATTGTCGCAAGTAATGATAATAATTGCGCAAATTATTTGAAAAATAAGTTTGAATAGCGGTGAGAAATTTTTTAAATCGTCTATGCAACCCATACCGAACGCAATAATGCAACAAAGTAATAGGGCTATGTTTTCAGAATATGTAATTGTCGTTACAAATGGTAACGCAATGAAAAAGCCGATAATTACACAAACGAAGAATATTGTCCCTCCAATAATTGGTTTTGTTTGAGAAGCAAATCGTTCTCCTGTTTCATTTTTCTTTTTGAGTAAATTTACTACGTTGTGTCGCAACAAAAACCTATATCCGAAAATTGCAAGTGCGCAAAGTGCAGTGAATACAATACCCAAAGCAAGCAACCAATTATTTGTTATGATGCTCATGTTTGTGTTCGTGTTTGTGTTTTCTAAATCTATCTAAAAACGATTTCTTCTTCTGACTTTTTTGATTATATGAATAATATCCATAGCCAAAACCATACCCGTAACCGTATCCACTATAACCATAGCCGTATCCGCTATATCCATAGCCATATTTTGATGAAACAATAGACACTCCATTCAAAATGACAGATAGATTTTTGATGGAATGTTGTTCGTGCAAATAGTTTATATTGTTGATAAACATTCTCTTAGAGTAATTTGCGCGGGATACGTAAATTGGTAAATCAGCACGTTGGAAACTAAAAATAGCATCGCTTACAATTCCAATAGGTGGTGTATCTATAATTATGATGTCGTAATTTTGTTTTAGTTCTTCCAACAAATTATCAAATGCTTTAGAATTTGCAAGTTCCGCTGGATTTGGTGGAGTAGGTCCAGATGGTATTATGTCGAATGTTTCAAAATCAGTTTTTATAATGCAGTCTTTATACGAATCTTGTCCAATCAATATAGTACTCATACCCGAGTGGTTGTGAGCATTGAAAGATAAGTGAACTTTTGGTTTTCGTAAGTCAAGGTCAAGCAAAATAACTTTTTTACCATTTAGAGCAAAGACACCGCCTAAGTTTATGGCAATGAAAGTTTTACCTTCTCCTGAAATAGTAGATGTTACCGCAATGATTTTACTATCATCTTTTGATTGATGTAAAAATTCCAAATTGGAACGAAGTGTTCTAAATGCTTCTGTAATAACAGAATCTGCTTTGTTTTCAACGACAAAACGATGAATTTTGTCTGACGAATTTGATACAGGAATTACACCTGATATAGGGGCATTAGTAAATTTTGTTATGTCGTTGATTGAAGTAATTTGATTGAAAAGCAAATAGCAAATAGTTGTAATCATCAATATGATTAAAATACAAGCTATAATACAAAGTGTAATAATATGGGTTACAATAGGAGAAATAGGAGCATTGGGAACGCTCGATTTTTGAAGAATAAGATTGTTGGTGATGTAACCAGCTTTAGAGATAAGATATTCTGCACGTTTGTCAACTAATTGATTATAAAAGTTTTGATGAACGTCGTGAATGCGTTTTAATTTTGTTAATTCAGTTTCGTTGAATGATGTTTCCTTATTTTGGTTCAGTTTTTCTAAAGCAGCTATATCATTGCGAAGTTTTCTGTTTGTGATGTTAATAATATCTGCTAAATGTTCTTTTTGTTCTTCTATTTGTTGGTCAATAACTTTAATCTTATGATTGTCGGGAGTTAACGTCATAAGAAGTTGTTCTCGTTGTTTTTGTAATTGTTGAATGCCATTCAAGAAGTTCAAAATCATTGATTCTGAAGATGTTCCAGACAATGTTGAAATGGCACTCATAATATCAAAATTTTCTCCATTTGCAATTTGATGATTAACCCTGTTGAGGGTTTGTATTTGATTTTGGTATTTATTGATTTCTTGCGATGGAGATGATAGGCGAGTATTATTATCAAGAATGTTTCCTGTTATTTTGTTCTCCTGTTTGAATTGTTCTAATTGTTGTTCAGACTCAGTGAGTTGTGCATATACAATTTCTAATTGTTCGTTGATAAATTGGAGAATTTTCTCCGCTCTTTCTTGTTTCTTTTCAACATTATACGCCAAGAAATTTTCGCAGATAGTGTTCACAATATCCGATGCTTTTTGAGCATTTTCGCTAGTGTATTTTACTTGAATTGTATTTGCGGCAGAGCTAAGAATTGAAACGTCTAATGATGCAAATTGAGTAGCAAAAGCTTCATTGTCATTAAAACGAATAAAAAAGTGTTTGGTATTTTTGTCTTGGAACGAGTCGGGACTGACAATGTTGACGTAGATTTTGCAGCCATTTATTTCAGTCCATTCGTTCTTTGGTATTTCTATGGAATACACGTTGTTTTTGCTAACTTCGTAACTAATTGTTACTAAATTCGTTTCGGGGGAATACGACACGTATATGTTTTTGTTGAGAAAATTTTCTTGAACATTTTCTATTTCGACAAAGAAAGGAGATTTTTTATATAGTTCAGATGTTACAAAACGACCTTCAGCATAGTAGTTGGTATATAGATTTAATTGTTGTAGTGTTCGTTTCAAAAATTCGGAAGAACGAATAAGTTCAATCAAATTGGTGAGCGATGATTGACCGTAAGTATTTGAGAAGTCAACAATTTGCGAGTTTTCACGTTCCTCGGTGTTGATTTGTATAATAGAATTTGTTTCATATAGCGGAATGGTATATCGCAAATACAATTTAGCACCAATAATTGTTGCAATAATAATAAGTGCGTAAATCCAAAGGTTCTTTTTGATGACAATCCAAAGCTTGCCAAGATCAAACGTATCGTTAAAAGATGGTATTTTTTTTGTCTTTGCCATTATTTGAATATACTATAAAGCATTGTTGCACAAGTGATAAGAGTTAGATATGGAGATAATTCTTTAACGAATTTCGTTGCATATCGAGGACGGGAATCAACGTAAACAATGTCGTTTGTTTCAAGCATAAAATTTGCTTTCTTAAAATCGGCAAGATTACGAATGTTGTAATTGTAAACTTCAGGATTTTTGTTGTTTCCACGAATAAGTTTTATTTTATATGATTTGCTTCCTTCGGTTAAACCGCCTGCATCGGCAATGGCTTCAAGTAGTGTTAGACCACCTTCTGGAATAGCAATTTTTTTACCATTGGTTCCTTCGTCAAAAAATAAAATAACATTTCTATTGGTAACCGTGATTTTTACAAAAGGAGCTTGATAATATTTAGCCAATTCCGTCTCTAAAAGTAATTCAGCAGAATCTTTTGTCATACCTCCAAGTTTTACTTCGCCCACAGTCGGAATTTTTACAATGCTATCTTGTCGTATCATATATGTTACGGTGTTGGAATTTGAACGATTATAGTAATTGTTGTTTCCTGTTTCAGTTTCTAACAATTGATATCCATTGTTGGTTGACATAATCACATCTAATTGATCGAATGGTTGCAACACCATTACACGCTGGGTTTCTTCAAATGTTGCATATTCAAAGTCTTTGTCGGTTTGGAACATAACCGTTGGACGAAGCATTTTGCAAGAAGAAAGAAAAAAAATAGCAAAACACCCTAATATGATGAGTAATTGTTTCATTTACAATAACATTTTTGCAAAAGTAAGAATTATAATTAAGATTTATAG
>JAZRVS010000166.1:0-43262 GCA_045599365.1 Bacteroidales bacterium | reverse complement strand
AAAGAGGAAATATTGGCATACATTTCTAAGGGGGATAATCTGAAAAAAATGGATCCTGTGCTTTCAAAACATCGTTTTGCCGAGGTGAAAATTGTTGTGGAATATAATATTTCTACTACTCGACAAGAGCAAAGTTATGCGTTGTATGCTTTTCATAAAGCATTAAAGGAATATAATGAAGATTTGGCACTTGCTATTCAGAAATTTATTATGCAGCAAATTTTATCTGGTCGTTATTCAAAATCGCTGATTGATAAAATGACGATACCTGATAAGCCTGCGTATGTAGGTATGCAAGTGAACAAAATGTGGTTGAAATATACTGCAAATAATATGGAAATTGATGAAAAATTTTTGAAGGAAATGAAACGTCTCAATACGTTAAATCCTGATAATTTCTATGTTCGTCGAAATCTTGTTTTTGCTCGTTTGAAGTTAGAAACTATTGATAATGAGTATTATGTAACAGATATGCAAAAAGAAATTGATGCTCAACTGATTTCTGTTTTGCCAAAATATGCAATTGACCCAATCAATTTGGAATTGCAAATTAAATCTCTTCAAAATCTGAATAAAACATACAAGGTTGCGAATGAAGAGGAGTTCGTAAATGCAGCATTTGAACGTATTCGAGACATTATAGAAATAGATGGTTATGATTGGAAAGGCGCTCTGAATTTGGCTTCAATTTTTGTTGGTATGGGTGATTATGATTATCCGTTGAGTGTGATGTCAAGCATGGTAAATTTACCATCAGTGAGTGAAGAATTCATTTTTGTGTTCATTTCTATGTGTACCCATACAGATTATATGTATCATACACAGGCATTTGTAGATGCTCTCAAACGTGCAAGCGAAATGAATAAACCTCGTTTATGTGAATTGGTTGATACTGGAAAATTGTCATTCCAAATGTTTGAAAACTCAGAGGTGAAAAAGGCGTATTGTCCTGTTTGTAACCAATAATGGAAATCCTTTATCTTGTAGTTGCAACAATTGTTGCATATCTTTTGGGAGCAATTCCAACATCCGTTTGGATTGGTAATATATTCTATGGTATAGATGTTCGCGATTATGGTAGTGGAAATGCTGGCACAACAAATACGTTTCGTGTGTTAGGGAAAAAAGCTGGAATACCAGTCTTTTTAATAGATGTTTTAAAAGCCTACGTTGCTGTCAATTTGGTTAGATTTTTTCCGTATTTGCCTAATACGCCTCCGTATGTCAATTTGCAACTTTTGTTTGGTATTGTTGCTGTGATAGGACATATATTTCCAATTTATGTTGGATTTAAGGGCGGAAAGGGGGTCGCTTCATTACTTGGTCTTACTTTGGCAATTGTTCCTATCCCTGCGCTACTCGCATTTGTGGTGTTTGGAATAGTACTTCTTATTTCTCATTATGTTTCGTTGGGTTCAATGATAGCTGGATGTGCATTCCCATTTTTCGTTTTTTTTGTGGAACGAACGTCTATTCTTTCTTTGCAAATCTTTTCAATTTTGTTTGCGGTACTACTACTTATAACACACCGAAAAAATATAGTTCGATTAAAAAATGGCGAAGAAAGCAAAATCTTTTAATCTTTTTTTTAATTTTGAAACAAATCATACATAAATTTAATTTTAGATATTATGCAATACGGCTATTTTGATGACGAACACAAAGAATACGTTATCACAAAACCAGACACTCCTACATCTTGGAGTAACTATTTAGGCGATACTCGCTATGGAGCAATCATTACCAACAATGCTGGCGGTTATTCTTTCTTCCGCTCTTCGGTTCAAGGTTGTTTTCTTCGTATAAAATTCAATAATGTTCCTCTTGACCAACCTGGACGTTATTTATACATCCACGATTGCGAAAGCAAGGATTTCTGGTCTGGCTCTTGGCAACCTGTTGGCAAACCGCTTGATAAATACAAGAGCGAATGTCGCCACGGTTCGGCTTACACGAAAATTTCGTCGGAGTATAGCAATATAAAAACTGAAACATTGTACTTTGTTCCAATGGGACAGGAGTTCGAAGTTTGGAATGTGAAGATTACCAACACGGGCAAAAAAGCACGCAAGTTGAAAGCATTCACATACGTTGAATTTGCGTCAAACTGGAATATGAACGACGACAGCAACAACTTGCAATACACTCAATACATCATTAAAACGGCTTACAAGAATGGTTTCGTTGATCACGGAAGCAACTTGTTTATGCCTGAAGATCCTGAAAATTTCCAAAACAAAGACCAAGCTCGTCATTCATTCATTGGGGTTGTTGGTCAAAAAGTTACAGGATACGACAGCGACCGTAGTAAATTCCTTGGTTCATACAGAACGTATGCTAATCCTATTGTTGTTGCCAATGGAAAATGTACAAATTCATTGACAGAAGGTGACAATGGTTGTGGTACATTGCAGGTGGACGTTGACTTGCAACCAGGCGAGACAAAAGAATTTTCTGTTGTACTTGGTATTGGGAAAGCATTGGTTGAAGGTAAAAAAGCTGCAAAAATGGTTGCAACTCCAACCAAAGTGGAAGCAGAATTCAATAAAATTGTAAAATACTGGCACGGACGTATTGAAGGTTTGTCGGCTAAAACTCCAGATGCAGCTTTCAATAGCATGATTAACATGTGGAATCCTTTCAACAACTTGATTACATACGCATGGAGTCGTGCAGCGTCATTGATTTACCGTGGCGAACGCGATGGTATGGGTTACCGCGATACAATTCAAGATATGCTTGGCGTTATCCACAATATTCCAGAAGAAGTTGTTGACCGTTTGGAACTTATGTTGACAGGACAAAATTCTAATGGTGGCGCAATGCCTGTTGTAAAACCATTTGCCCATAATCCTGGCCACGAAGCTCCAACACCAGAAGGCGACTTTCGCTCAGATGACTGTATGTGGTTGTTCAACACTGTTCCAACTTACGTTAAGGAACTTGGTGACATCAACTACTACAACAAAGTGCTTCCATTCTCCGACAAAGGCGAGGGAACTGTTTTGGAACACTTGAAACGTGCTATCCAATTCAACCTTGACAGAAGTGGAAAGAATGGTCTTCCTTGTGGCTTGAAAGCTGATTGGAACGACTGTTTGGTACTTGGTGCGAAAGGTGAAACTGTTTTCGTTGCAATGCAATTGCGTTATGCTCTAACAGTTTACATTGACATTTGTACTCGTTTGAATAAGAAAGATGAAGTTAAATGGGCTGAAGGTCATTTGGCAACATTGACAAAAACTATTGATAAAGTTGCTTGGGATGGTGAATGGTATGTTCGTGCAATTAAAGAAGATGGTTACATTTTCGGTACGAAGAATGACCCATTAAACGAAGGTAAGATTTGGTTGAACCCTAACTCATGGTCAATCATTTCTGGTCAAGCAACTGGAGAACGTGCTGAAACAGTTATGAATAGCGTTGAAAAACACTTGGCAATAAAATATGGTTTAGTTCTTTGCGATCCTCCATACGAAAAAACAGAAGCTTCTGTAATCAAAGCTCCTCTATTCAACAAAGGTATGAAGGAAAATGCAGCAGTATTCCAACACACACAAGGTTGGGGAATTATGGCAGACTGTATTTTGGGTCACGGTAAACGTGCATTCAAGAACTACAAGAACTATTTGCCAGCAGCGTACAACGAACGTGCTGAGGTTCGTCAAATTGAGCCATACGTATATGCACAAACAACTTGTTCTACATACAACATGCGTGCAGGACAAAGCCGTTGTCCTTGGTTGAGTGGTACAGCTTCGTGGGCGTATTTCACAGCAGCACAATACATTCTTGGTATTCGTCCAGACTACGATGGTTTGTTAATTGATCCATGCGTTCCTGGTTGGAAAGGATTTACTGCAACTCGTAAGTTCCGTGGAAAGATTGCAAACATCACTGTTAAAAACCCTAACAAAGTAGAAAAAGGTGTTGTTTCAATTACATTGAACGGCAAAGCAATCGAAGGCAATGTCGTTCCTTTCGACAAGATGAAGAATGTGAACGAGGTAGTTGTTACAATGGGCTAATGATAATTATGAATCAAGAGTTAAGAATTAAGAAATAAGAAACTCTTGATTTTATAGATAGAGAGAGCAAGGGGCTTCAAGCTTCTTGCTCTTTTTGTTTCTGTAAATTGTGTATATTTGCAAACTCAATTACAATGACAGCATGGAAGGAACTCCTCAAATATTTCACTTTGATGATCATAAAGACTCAACATTTTTACTGGGTACTTACAGAGCAGAGAAAAAACAACTAGATTGGATTGTTGGTAAGAATCCTCAACGCTATGAGATGTTGTACAATATACGATACAATGAAAATATTTTTGAATCAAGGGAAGGTGGCGTTCTATCTGGATTTAAACCAGATTATATAATTATCTATAATCATGAAAATCTTTCTGAAGGTTGTCATGTGTTTCCTTGCGTCTCTTTCACCAAAAAGAGCGAAGAGGAGATGAGTTTATTGGCGTATCCCTCTCCTCAAGGGAACTATATTGTTTATCTTTTAGGGGAAGAGCTTATTTCCGATTCGATAAATTTAGAAACACTTATAGATGCAACAAAAGGAATGCGCTCAGTAGAGAATGCACCAGTCTTAGTAAAAGGAGATTTGATAACTCTACACATCGATTCTTCAAAGAAGCCAAACTCTCCTTTGCGGACAGAACAAAAAGACGTGGTACGATTCATTGACTTGTTTGCGGGAATTGGGGGAATTAGATGTGGATTGGAACAGGCTGCCAGAGAATGTGGATTGAACCCAGTGTGCGTTTTCACATCAGAAATAAAACCTCATGCTGTTAAAGTTTTAAAAGAAAACCATCCTTCAGATGTAATTAATGGAGATATTACAAAAATTGAAACAAAATACATACCGGATTTTGATATTTTGTGTGCAGGATTCCCATGTCAAGCATTTAGTTCCGCAGGCAATAGAGATGGATTTGCAGATACAAGAGGTACTTTATTTTTCGATGTTGAGCGAATATTAAAAGACAAGAAGCCCCAAGGGTTCATTCTTGAAAATGTTGAAGGATTAATCAACCATGACAATGGTAAAACATTACAAGTGATTGTTGGTAATCTAATGGCCTTAGGGTATAACGTCAGTTATAAATTATTAAATTCCAAAGACTTCGGAATCCCTCAAGAAAGGAAAAGAATTTATATTGTTGGTGCATTGAATAAACAAGTTGACTTGGAAAAGTTCATCCCTGTTCATAAAAAAATTGAAGACATTTTAGAGAAAAGTGGTAAAATATCAAATACTCCATTTGTAAAGAAATTACTATCAATTTATTCCATAAATGAACTGGTTGGCAAATCTATCAAAGACAAAAGAGGAGGTAAAGACAATATTCATAGTTGGGATATCGAAATAAAAGGTCATATTAGTAACGAAGAAAAAAAATTAATGAATCTAATAATGACAGAAAGAAGAAAGAAAAAATGGGCGGAAGAATGGCAGATCGATTGGATGGATGGTATGCCATTGACAGAAAAACAAATATCAACTTTCTATAAAAACGCCGATCTTAATGCAATGCTCATACATTTAACTCAATTAGGATATCTAAAGTATGAACATCCAAAGAAAAAAATAGAAACGAAAGTAACTACGTCCACAGGGAGAGTCGTAACAACATCTCGCCGTGAATTAGATACAACTAAAGAAAAAGGATATAATATTGTTGCAGGAAAATTGTCCTTTGAAGTCAACGAAATATTAGACCCCAAAGGTATTGCACCAACTTTAGTAGCAACTGATATGCAACGAATCTACGTCCCAGATGGAAATGGCATTAGAAAACTATCTTTAAGGGAAGGATTAAGGCTTTTTGGCTATCCAGAATCACTAAAATTTGACATTGATGAAAAAGACGGTTTTGATCTTTTAGGAAATACGGTTGTCGTACCCGTAATCAAATCAGTCGCGCAAAGATTACTAAATACAATTTATAATAATGGCTAAATATAATGCATTAGAAGTGTTTGATATGTTGAAGCAACAATTAGACACAAATAATAAAGGAGAAATAACATTCAAATTATCTGATTTCAAAATAACCGTGCAGCAAAACAATGTAGTAGGCAATATTTTGGAAGAATGGCTTGATAAATGGATGACTAAGAACAATATTGACCATGTTTATAATCATTCTCAAAGTTCTCCTGACTTTTGGTTGAACGTTTCCCCATCCAATGACGACTGGCTGGAGATAAAATCTTTTACTGGCAGTCCTAATTTCGACATCGGAAATTTTATGTCATATATTTCAGACGCTATGGACAAGCCGTGGAAACTACAATCGAATTATCTGTTGATTGAATACAAAATGGATATGGAAACAGGCATTATTACAATCAACAACGTTTGGCTGAAAAAGGTTTGGGAAATTAGTTGCCCTAGCACGAAATGGGCAGTAAAAGTTCAAGATAAAAAGAATATCATCTATAACTTGAGACCTGCTACATGGTATTCAGAAAAGACCGATTTTGATACGTTCAAATCGTTAGAAGATTTCTTATCTGCTCTGGACTTTGTAATTAAGACTTATCCAGGCACTGCTAAAATTGGATTAGACTGGAAGCGTAAAGTAGAAAAGGCCTATAATGATTATTATAATAGATCGTTGAATATCCCATTATGGCAGAATATTGTACAAATCTATCCTAAGAAATAGTTTATCAGTTTGAGATGCCATGAGCGATATATCATTAAATCGTGAAAGCCATTATACTATATTCTGGCAATTTATAGAAACCTATTTGCCTAACTATTATTCAAGAGACGATGTTTTGTGGGATGACATTCTTAACAGGTATTTGTATGGAGAAGAGGTTTGCGAGAGAGATATGAAATGGATTGAGGAAGAGTATAATTGCGACAAAGAACTGATTTTGTCGGAATTAATTTCTCTTGAAACGAGGTTTGCCGAGGAAGCCCTGGAGGTGCTTTTTGAAGTCAAGACTTCCAAGCGAAAAACAATATGAATTAACTATTAGATCGAAAGATAAAAGGGAGAGCAAGGGGCTTGGGCTTCTTGCTCTCTTTGTTTCTATACCCAACCAACGATTCGCTCATTTTTTTGTAACGAAGTATATAAAAAGTAAATATTGCATATTCTACCATGCAAATATTGACAGAAACTGCATACTCTATCATGCAATTTTAACAAAAAATTGCACACTCTATCGTGCAATTATATATATTTGTGGGAAATTTTACGTTATGAATAATCTGATTGAAACATATAAATTACTGATTGATAGAGTAAACATTGATTTTGTGCGTTATTTACACGACAAAATCAACTGGAATAACAGGTTAATAGCCATCTTAGGAGCACGCGGAGTTGGAAAAACCACATTGGTCCTTCAGCATATCAAAATATCCAATGACGTAGAACACTCACTTTACGTTACCGCAGATGATTTTTACTTCACAACACATAGGTTGTTTGATTTAGCTAAAGAGTTTTATCAGAATGGAGGGAAAAGACTGTATATTGATGAAATCCATAAATATAGTGGTTGGTCTGTTGAGATAAAGAATATATATGATCTTCTGCCTGACTTACAAATCATTTATACAGGATCTTCAATTCTCGATTTGGAACAAGGAGGAGCTGATTTAAGCAGAAGAAAAGTGGAATACCATCTAAAAGGACTCTCATTCCGAGAGTACCTTAATCTCACTTTGCATTTAGACCTTCCCGCTTATACATTGGAAGAGATAGTGAAAGGAAACGTAAAATTTCCTTATACGGAGTATCGACCATTGGTATATTACAAGAAATATCTGAAAACTGGATTCTATCCATTCTTTTTGGAGTCGGACGATTACGCCATCCGACTCAGAAGTGTATTAAAGCAAGTTGTGGAGTTTGATGTACCGACATTTGCAAAAATGAATGTCAGTTCAAGTGCCAAGTTGAAAAAACTGCTTTATGTAATTGCGCAAAGCGTTCCATTCAAACCCAATTTCTCTGTTTTAGAAAGAGAGTTGGGAATATCGAGAAACGCATTGCCAGACTATTTCATGTATTTGGAAAAAGCGCAGTTGATTACCATGGTGAGAGAGAAAGCCACTGGCATTAAGATATTAGAGAAAATAGATAAAATCTATTTAAATAATCCCAACCTATCTTACGCACTCACTGATGGCGAACCAAATGTCGGGACAATAAGAGAAAATATATTTATCCAATTTCTACAGGATTTATATCCGATTGTTTCCTCTCCATCACAAGCGGATTTTTTAGTGAACGGATATACGTTTGAAGTAGGAGGGAAAAATAAGACTTCACGTCAAATCAAAGATATTGAGAATGCATATCTTGCCAAAGACGATATCGAGTACGTCAGCATGAAAGAGATCCCTCTTTGGATGTTCGGATTCCTTTATTGAGATCTGGTGCGACGAGATTTTTGCAGAGTTGCCTAAACGTGCATACAACTGCACTTTCTTCAAACGTAGCCATAGAGGGACAAACTGGGACAACCAGCTAAAATAAAGGCTCACGAGACCTTAGAACGTTTAAAATCAACGTCTCCGCAACAATTAATATTGTTTTAACAGACTTCTTGGAAAGAGAGAGGACAAACGACTGCCGCGAATGCAACAGAAGTAAGATTGATAAATAACCCCGCAGTTCTTACAAAACATTGGGCGGTGCGTTTGTCGTTTACAGCATACCCTTTGAGCAGATAATCTTTGAGAACAGAGTTGGCCCAAATCCGGAATTTTGTGCTGGCAATGCTTTTTACACGATATCCAACCGAAATGATAACGTCCAGAGCATAAAATGCCACAGGTTGTTTTACTCCATCAACACGCAAAAAATGCGTGTTGTTCGTTTGTGGTAATTCTTCATCTGAAAACACATTGTTTATATGCTTTCTAATCGTCTTTTGTCTCTTCCGAATAAGAGAGCCATCTGATTGGCTGTCAGCCAAATGGTTTCATTCTCCAGACGCACATCTAACTGGATTTTCCCGTCTTCTGTCTGATAAATTTCAATCTTATTAGTGTTCATACTTTTAAAGTATTGGTATGATGCAAATTTAATAACTTTTCCCTTTTTTTGCCTTACGTGCCAATTTTCTTGTTACTTTTGACGAAACAAAATTTTAAAAGAACAAAAACAAGAAACAGAAAGATTTGAATTAACATATTGAATTTACGCTCTTATTCTCTTTACTGAAAAGTCTGGAAAACTTATGGGTGAGAATAAGTAAGTGGAGGTTCACGTTTCGAGCGTGAGCTGATTCGTACTTATTTACCCAACGGCTATTCCAGACGCCTTCAGTAAAAATAAGACTCAAACGAACGGCTAACGCTTTTTTTATGGAAGAATTCAACCAACTGCACATAGGAAAAATAATTCGGCAGGAGCTGAGGAACCAAGGACGCACGGTTAAGTGGTTTGCCAGCCAAATACCATGTACCCGTAACCATACCTATAAGATATTCTCAAGCCCTTCGCTAAATACCGATTTGTTGCTGAGAATATCCGTCGTCCTTAACCACAATTTCTTTAAATATTATGAAACTGCTCTAAAATAAAACAATGTGTATCAAAAATAGATACACATCTGTATCTTAATTGGATTGAGCTTTAAAAAAAATGAAATATTTAAAATTTTAATTTTGGGAAATTTAAGATTGACAAAATTCTTATGAATGAGAATGAGATTTGGAAACGAAAACAACGTTCTGAGGAATATAAAAATGTTCAAGCAGTTCCACTTGCAGAAACATTAATATATCGTTATACTACGATGTGTAAATTTATAAAACACTGTTTTTTAATTCTTGCATTTGGTTTTATTACCAATGTAAATGCTCAATCTGTACAAGTTATTGACGGAGCAATTCAAGCCCCATTCTCTGTCTCACCAACCAAACAAGTTTATTTCAGTCAAGGAAACCTTCAGTATCGTCCAAGTACAAAAACATGGCGATTTGCAGAACATCAGTATGATATTAGATTATACAATAGTATTGAAGTTAATGCCAGCTATAATAATTGGTTTGATAAATTTGGATTTGCCACTTCTGGATGGTTTACAGAAAATCGCACTTATAAGCCATATTTAAGAAGTTCTCGTCCAGATGATTATTATATAGAAGAATCTTCCGATAATGATATGGTCGGAGAATATGCAAATGCTGATTGGGGCGTTTACAATGCCATATCCAATGGCGGTAATAAGGCAGGAATGTGGAGGACATTGACTGTAGAAGAGTGGGAGTATCTACTTGTTGAACGTCCTTTGGCAGACGAATTATGTAAATATGTTTTGCTTGACGGTGCTCATGTCGGTATTTGTATTTTGCCAGACAATTATTTCGATGTGTATGATCCAACATTTAAATTTTCTCCGAGGGAAATTACATATCGCGATAGATATAATAATATAATGTCTTATTCTGTTGATGCTGATATTTCAATGGACGATTGGATTGCCTTAGAAACAAAAGGTGCCGTATTCCTTTGGCTTCATTTCTCAACTTCAAAACCAGAATACAACACTATGTATTGGACCGCGACACATGGTACTGCTGTTGACATTGCTGATATGATTCGTTTTTATAAGGAGGAGAGATATAAGAGAGGAGAGGTATATAGACGAGAAGAACATTGGGTTTCTTTTAATTATGTTCGTTTGGTTCAAGATAAATAACTAAAGTTTGTGTATAAAGATGAAGAGAAAAGTCATTTTAGGAATACTTGCTTTTTGCGTGGTTGGTATTGGTAATGCTCAAAATGTTCAAATTGTGGATGGTGCAATACAGGCAACATTTTCAGTCTCACCAACGAAAAAGGTTTATTTCTCACAAGGCAACCTTCAGTATCGTCCAAGCACTAAATTATGGAGATTTGCAGAGCATCAATATGAATATTCTCCTGACGAGTTAGGCTGGTTGGTGGAATTTGGCTGGGCGACATCAGGATGGTTCTCTGAGGAAAGCGGAACTCGTTATTTAGTACATGGAAATACCAATTTTATTGAAGGAGATTGGGAAAATGATATGACGGGGAAATATGCAAATGCAGACTGGGGTGTTTACAATGCCATATCCAATGGCGGTAACAAGACAGGAATGTGGCGAACATTGACAGAAAAAGAATGGGAATATCTCCTAAAAAAACGACCGCAAGCAGAAATGCTGATATCTGCGGCTTCAGTTCATGGAATTATTGGATTAATTTTGCTTCCTGATGCAAGTGAGTCATACATAGTGCCTTCTTTTGATACAAGATATTTACATGATTATTCTGATGAAGAATGGCAACATCTTGAATCAGAAGGTGCGGTATTTCTCCCTTTCCCTAATATAAGTAGAGAGCCTACCACCATATATTGGACATCCTCAAATATAAAGTATTTATGCTGTCCAAAATATAATTCTTCAATAATGAATGTGGTCATTGGTATGTTTAGTGGAATAGGTTCTGGACAACTAGAAGAACGATATCGTACAATAAAAGGCTGTGTTCGTTTGGTTCAAGATGTAAAATAAAACTTATTCTATAACAAATAACTATAAAATTATGAGACACAAGATTTTAATTCTATTTACACTATTTTCCTCTATTTTTTTAATGAGCAGTTGCGGTGGTGGTGATTTATCAAAGGCAAATAAAATGGTTGGTATATATGATGTATCGTATGCAAATAACACCACAAATTATTCAAGTGATGTAATGGAAAGACTATTGGGCGCAGAATGGTTTTTTGCAGAGGATAGTATTTTGCATTGGGGGCAAACAGATTCTTATGGACTTCCTGTACCTACAAGATGGGAAATTCAAAATAATATTTTAATCATTTTTGAACAATATAGAAATGGGGAAGTATATCCTTATGCTTATCTAATAAAAGAAATTGATGGGAATAATAAAATGGAACTTTATCTCAATGTTGATTTACTGAAGGGATTCTATGAACCACAAGGGTACGGACACATGTCTCCAAATAATAATGTTTACAAATCTTCTTTTAGGGAATATGTTAGAGAACATGAATCTGCATTTGAATCAAAGAAACTCTATCTCACACTTACTCGCAATAAGGAAAAAGAACAAGAATATGAAAAAGCAAAAAAACAAGAAGAAAAACTAGAGAAAGAACTAAAAAAACTTTTGGGAGAAGACTAAAAGAATATGTGGAAAACTATTAAAAGAATTTGATAACAAAAAATAAAACTTATTTAATAACAATTAGACTATAGAATCATGAAACACAAACTCTTAAATCTATTCTCATTGTTTTTAGCAATTTTTCTAATGAGTAGTTGCGGTGGTAATTCATTGGTAGGTATTTATGACATAGAGGTAAACAAAGAGTACTCGGAATCAAAGGCAAAATTGGTGGAGCAGGATCCAGAACTGAAATATCTTATGGAAGAACATATGGAATCTTTCTTTAATTCGTTTTTTGGACATTATGATGGTGCAGAAATAATCTTTAATGAAGATAGTACGGGTAGATTTAATGGTGAAATAGTATGGACAATCATAGATGACACCTTGGTTGTTATACGAAAAAGCAGTAGTCAATGGAATGAAGGTGTTTCCGAAGATATTTCTTTTCGTATAAAAAAATTAAAGGGATTTAATAAGATTGAATTTTATTATGCAAATTTGTTTAAACCTGGCACGGATGAGTTAATAAAATATGCATTCACTATCACACGGAATAAAGAAAAAGAGCAAAAAGCGAAAAAGAGAGAAGAAAAGAAAGCCGTAAAAAACGAGACGAATTTGGATAAACATTTCAATACCAATTCGTCAAACAATATTTCGACTAAAGGAGGATTTTCCGTTGCTCATGAAAAGAAGGTCCTTTTCTCGCCAGGCAATCTACAATATCAAGCCAGTACAAAAACATGGCGTTTTGCCGAGCATCAATGGGATTTTGTAGGAACTCATACTGGTTGGTCGGGTTATATGAAAGGCTTTGTTAAACTTTATTTTTATGGCGGAACAATAGAAGAAAGCGACAATGCCAATATTTCTGAAACATACGATGGTTGGATAGATTTGTTCGGTTGGGGGACAAGCGGTTACAATAGGAAAGAACCATATATGACCAGTACAAAATCAGAAGACTATGGTGATGGCGAAAATGATATTGCTGGCACAAATTATGATTGGGGGGTATATAATGCAATATCGAATGGAGGGAATAAAGCTTGGCGTACGCTAACGTCTGGGGAATGGCGTTATTTGCTTTGTAAACGTCCTCACTGGCAGGACTTGCATTCTTGGGGATGCATTGATAGCATTAATGGTATGATATTGTTACCCGATGATTGGGAACGACCTAATGACATTGTATTTACTACGTATGATTATGCTGGAAAGACACATTTTGAAAATTTGTATTCTGACGATCCTAGTTTATGGGAAATGAATGTCTATACCATTGAGGACTGGTCAAAACTGGAGGCAAATGGTGCTGTATTTCTTCCTGCTGCTGGCGAACGTACGGAAACATGTGTGGACCTTGCTCCGCGTGGTCGGGGTAGTTATTGGACGAGTGATTATACTACAAAAATGTTTTTCAATTTTGAATGTCGAAGTCCGAATTGGCCAGAATATGGTTACGTAGGTTGTTCTGTTCGTCTTGTACAAGATGTAAAATAAATCTGAATAAAAGGTCTAATGGTCAAAAAAGTACCTGAAAACCTTGTAACAAATTGAAATTTATATATTTACAGCATTTTTAAGAAAATGAGTAAAAATCTGCTTTTATTGCAAGGGGCAAAATGTAATCCGAAAAGGTATTCAAAGAGGATTACAACGTTGGTTTTGTAAAGATTGTTGCCGATTCTTCACAAGGACAGAGCAAATATCAAACGAGCTCTTATATGAAGAATACACAAAAGTGAAACAGACGTTAAAACAACTTTCAAAATCCCATCAAATATCAATAAGTACAATCCAACGTCGTTTTAAAACAATACACCACAAGCGTTTGGTGTCAAAAGAGAAAGATGTGGTTGTCTTGATGGACGCCACGTATTGGGGACACAGATTCGGTGTATTGGTGTTTAAAGATGCGCATAGAAATAAAATATTATGGAGAAAGTTCCTATCCAAGAAAGAGACCATCGCCGATTATCAAGAAGGAATAGAATGGCTTGAAAATAATGGCTTTAATATATTAGGACTCGTTTGTGACGGATTAAAAGGTCTCGTTACAGCACTATCCAAGTACAAAGTTCAGTATTGTCAGTTTCATCAAGTAAAAACAGTGAAATTTTATCTTACAAATAAGCCTGAACTACAAGCTTCTAAGGAACTTCTACATATAGCATTACAACTTTGTCATACGGATAAAGAGTCGTTTGTAGGAATGTTTGAAGAGTGGTCCTTGCGATGGAAAGACTTCTTAAAAGAAAGGAGTATTGAACCCAAAACAGGGAAAACTCGTTTTACGCATCAACGCTTACGTAGCGCCTATTTAAGCATAAAACGGAATATGACTTTATTGTGGACTTTTTACGATTATCCTGAAACGACCTTGCCAAACACTAACAACGGTATAGAAGCACTCTTTACAGACCTAAAAACAAAAATCCGAGTTCATAATGGATTGTCTAAGCTAAATAGAATGAAATTTATTGACCAATACTTTTACAACAAAAAGTAGGTACTTTTTTGACCATTAAATAAAAATATTCAAATTTCAGGTACCGTTTTGACCATTAAGCCGAATAAAATGTAAATGAAAGGCTACCGCAAGGTGGCCTTTTTTATTCCACTCTACAAAGAACTATTTCTGTTGTTCAATCACTTTGTGCAAATTAAGATAGCGGCAAATGGCAGGGCTATAAAAAATAACACCTGATAGTTTGACGAGGTCAGGGACTATCAGGAATTAACATTGCAAATATACTATTTTGAATTAGTCTTTGCAAATAAATTATGGTTTTTGTAAATATCACATGTCAGATAATTGTTTACAGACCTTGTGTATGCGGTCTAATCCATACAATAAATCTTGTGCATCAACGTCCATCCATCGGAAGAGAGTTTTCATGTGATCATAATGTGTTAATGCGTATGTGGTATCAATTATGATAGGATTTCCAAAACAAATAGGCTCATGGTGGGCAATGCGGTTACGAATATTATTAATAAAATTAAGTTCGTGAAAAATGAAATTATGGTCGTATTGAATCTGTACGGAAGACTTTGGTTTTTTCGGGAATGTCTGCAATAACACGCGTCCTGTCAGACGATAGTGAGCACTGGAGAATAAATATTTCCATACACCAAATTCCATTGTAGACAGTAGTTTGGAATGAGAATAGTTGCCACTACATATAAGTTCGTTGTATGCATTGACAATGATTTTCTTGGTTTTTTCTACATTTCTGTCATTATAGAATCTGCCTCCCGATACGACCAAGTCTCTTAACCAATCGTTGCCATAGTATTGTCGCATAACCGCGTCAATCTTATTACGCAAGATGACTTCAAAACAACTTATTACTGTAAACATTTCTTGCGAAAGTTTCAAATTAAGACGATAAAGTTTCATTGCCTTACGAGTATCGTTTTCGCAGGCGGCGAGATATTTTCGCATACGGTCGGAAGAAATCAATTCTTCAAATTCGGCATATTTCATTTTCGTGTGTTTTTATATGGCACAAAAGTATGTCATTTGTCGGTAAATCGCAAATGCAAACCTCAAGGCAGGGGTGTATTTTGTGGTGGTAGATGGAAAAACGGTAGGCGTTTCGGTACGATAAATCTGTAGGGACGCACTGCGTGCGTCCTGTTTTACAAACGAATTCAGGGACACATTCAATGTGTCCCTATAACAAATTCGTGATATTTCAGTAGGGACGTGGCGCGCCGCGTCCCTACAAATCATAGAGAAAATTAATAAAGGGCGGCAGAGATTCCGTCCTTTTTAGTTTACTCTAAAAGAATTGTTTCTGTTGTTCAATCACTTTGTGCAAATCAAGATAACGGCAAATGGCAGGGCTATAAAAAATTATAATACTCCCCAAATTTTGAACAACAATCAACTTTCCTTTATAGAAGATTCTATTAGTGAAAATAAAATTGACAACATCTACAATACAAGAGAAACGAAAGAATACTTTGTAAAAAGAGAATTAGCAATTAAAGAACAAGAGAAATGGTGTAACGGAAGAGTTAATCCAAAACCTTTAGAAGAATTCTATAGTTCATGTAATCAAATTTCAAAAGTTGTTGCCACCCCAACAGTCTCTTACGGCAAAAAATAATACTCTCCCCTTGCATCAACTATTGCAAAGGGGATTTTTTGTGGTATTTTCTACTGAAAACTTTTGCATATTTCAGTAAAAGTTTTCAGTAGAAATTCACTTAATAGCTCATTCCAAACATCCAAAGAGGGACAATGATGCCATGTCCAACTTCAATATCATCACGAACAATAATGCCATTGGCCACATTTTCAATTTGCTTTTTTCCTTTTTTCTTGCCACCAATCTCAAACGTGTATTTATCTATGCAGAAATCAGAAGCGCGAGAGGAAATAATGTCGTTTTGTACTCTCATTTGGTTATAAAAGAAAGTTTCTCTTATATTACCAATATCAGGATTGCCACTTGCTAAAACGGTCATCAAACTAGGATTGTCAATATAGACCTTTTCGATTTTGCCAAGTCCACGCATTCCTCCTGTATCGTCCCTTAATTGACCTATCATTCCAGCCTTTTCGAGGTACACCAAATAATCGGGAACATTATTTTTACTAACAGACAATTCTCTGGCTAAATTATCTGCATTGGGTTTGTAAGGCGCTATGCCAGCTATTACGCCCAACATTTGCTTTAATTTTCTTGCGGTTGAAGCTTTCATGTCGGCATATTGTGCAATGTCCGTTTCAATAGTTTGGTTAATAACCTGTTGCATTCGGTTCTCAAACCCTATTTCATTTGCAAAAGGATAATAGCCTCTCTTCAAATAGTCGCGAAATAATGGTAGAGGATGATCCAATTCAGGAATAGAAACTTGATGGTTTAGTATTTCGTCTAACGAATAGGATTTACTCTGAATGTTATGAAATAATTCAAGATATTCGCGGAACGAAAGCCCTTGCAAACTGCACATTAAAGTACGTCTACTCAAATCGGATTCGCCTTTTTGTATGTCCAATACTGATGAACCTGTGAATACAATTTTTAATTTGGGATATACATCGTATATCTGCTTTAATTCTTTTGACCAATTCTTGTATTTGTGAACTTCATCAATAAAAAAATGTTCTCCACCTTCCTTTACAAAATCGTCTGCAGTATCAACAATTGTGTGAGTGGAGAAATATATATTATCAGCAGACACATAAAGAATTTTTCTTTTGTCTGGTTGAGATAGGATGTATTGTAATATCATGGTAGACTTACCAACACCTCTTGGTCCTACAATCCCTACCATTCGTGCATTCCAAGGTATTGTATTAAATATGTAGCGTTTCATGCCGATAGGCGTTTGTTTCAGCATAGAATTCATATATTCATATAGACTATTATCTAACATGGCTTTCTATTTTTTTGCAAAAATACAATATATCCCTCAAATAGGGATAATTTCAAACAAAAATATCACTCATTGAGGGATTATATACAAAGCAGAAATGATTTCCTACTGAAAACTTTTGCACGTTTGGGTAAAAGTTTTCAGTAGAATATAATATTAACCTCAAACTTCATAATTTCATCCTTTTACAAACTCCCAGAAATTGTCAAGAGTTTTCGTGTAAAAATTTCAAACCAATCACTACCTTTGCACTATGGCATTAACAAATATAGAAAAACATTACAATAAGCATTCGGAGGACAAACGACTGCTGCGCAGACATGGCATTGTAGAATTCGAAATCACAATGTACCATTTGCATCGTTTTTTGCAACAAGGTCAGTTTATACTTGACGTTGGTGCAGGAACTGGACGATATTGTTCTGCACTAATGGCAGAAGGGTATCAAGTAAAAGCCGTGGAACTTGTTCGTCGCAACATAGAAATGTTTTTAAAGCGCGAGCCAACGGCCGATGTGATACAAGGCGATGCCAGAAATATGTCATCTATACCGACAGATTTCGCGGATATTACGTTATTACTAGGTCCACTTTATCATCTTGTCGGTGATGACGAAAAAGTAAAGGCGTTAAAAGAAGCTAAACGCGTAACAAAACCAGGCGGATTAATTTTTGTGGCATATCTAATGAACGAATACAGCATTCTTTCGTATTGCTTTGACGAAGAAAGAATAGAGGATTTATTAGCACGAGGTGTTGTTGATGAAAATTATCACGTGCAAGTGCAAGAAGGAGAATTGTATGATTATGTCCGCTTGGAAGACATCAATCGTCTTAACGAAAAATCTGGATTGGAACGAGTTACGATCTTCTCTCCCGATGGTGCTGCCGATTATATGCGTACTCGCATAAATCACATGAGCGACGAAACATTCTCACGCTTCATCGAATATCAGAAATGTATTTCCGAACGACCAGAACTTATTGGAGCTGGTAGTCACGTTGTAGATGTAGTGCGTTGTCCATTATATAATTCTAAATAAACCGCTATGCTCCAAAATTTAGGTTATTTAGGCTTGTTTGTTGGCTCATTTTTAGCTTCAACCATTGTCCCGTTCAGTGCCGATGCTCTTTTGATTGGTAGTTTGGTTGCAGGTTTGAATACTATTACGTGTTTGATTGTCGCTACATTAGGGAATTGGATTGGTGGGTTAACATCGTATTTTCTTGGTTGGCTTGGTAATATGGAACGCATTGAAAAATGGTTCAAAATCAGTCCTGAAAAGTTGACTCAGCAGCAAAAGAAAATTGAAAAATGGGGGAGTTTACTCGCGTTTGTTACTTGGTTACCATTTGTCGGTGATGTGTTTGCTATTGCATTAGGATTTTATAAAGTTAATTGGAAAATATGTGCGATTTGGATGCTGGTGGGTCGTTTCCTCCGCTTCGCCTTGTGGGTTTTCGTCTGGACTAAATGGGGCGTGCAAATTCCCGTATAAATTGCAATATATTCTATGGGTATGCATTTTAGGTGGCAGTTTTCAGTTTGATTTCTATAATGGTAAATTGGTTACATAAAGAGATTTTGTCTGACAACTGATAACTAGTAACTGACAACTAAATTACAGTAAAGATGTATATCATTGCCCTTCCCAAATTAGACTAATTTGAGATAATTCTATGTTTTACGTTTTTTGTTTTCCCTCATCATAATTCTGTCTTTTCATAATTTTTTCCCAAGATTATTGTATCTTTGTTGGAAGACCTTTTTTTAATGAAATTGTTCTTTATTGCAAGAATAATAGAATAGGGTATAGAAAAATTGATGTATTGAAAATAAGATTTTATGCAAAAATTGATAGAAAGCTTTATTCTTCATACAAAGAATAAAGCGCAACAAGTTGCTGTTGTAGATTGTAATGGAAGTAGAAAAACAACGTATGAGGAACTGAATCTTCTTAGAATGCGCATTGCTGGGAAATTGAAAACCTACAATTTTGTTCTAGGCACGCCAATTATTGTCTTGTTGGATAGAAATGTTGAATACATAGGTAGCTATCTTGGTATTTTGTCGGCTGGTCTTGCTTATGTCCCGCTGTCTATGGAATATCCACAGGATAGAATTAATTATATAAAGGATAACTGTGGCTCTCCGCTTATAATAAATGATGAATTTTTGTCGGACTTGGACAATTACGAACTTTGGGAGGGGATGGATGTACCAGATGATAGCATTGCCTACATCGCATACACTTCGGGTTCTACAGGAAAACCAAAGGGTGTTGTGCATCCGTGGAATAGTCTAAATCGTTTTAGTTGCGATGAAGTTTTGTATCCAGACCCAGATGACGAGGAAATTATTGCGTTTAATTCAAGTTTTGCATTCGCTGCACATACCGTTTTTGTCAATATAAGTTTGATTCGTGGATTTGAATGTCATGTTGTTCCAAACCACGTGGTGAAAAGTGGCGAAAAATTGGTGCAATATTATAATGAGCATAAAATTACTACTGCGTTCATGACGCCTTCACTTTTGAAACGCCTCAATTTTAATTCCCCGTATTTGAAATCAATAGTCTGTGGTGGCGAAGTATTGAGTGAATCGTATTCATCGAATTTTCAGGTGGTGAATGTGTATGGAGCTACGGAAACGGCTCTTATATCCTTTTTTGTAGTTGACAAGCCGTATCATAGTACACCGATTGGCAAGCCATTCAAGGAGTGTGAATTTGTTCTTGCCGATGAAACAGGAATGGTCAACAACTCTCTAACAGAAGGTGAACTTTGTGTTATTACGCATTGTGCTACAGAGTATATCGGTCTCCCAGAAAAGTCTGAGCGTACGTTCAAACACATGCCCGATGGAAGAACTTTGTATCATACGGGAGATATGGTTCGTCGCGATGAAAATGGAAACTATTGTTATGTCAGCCGTATCGACTGGATGGTGAAAATCAACGGTCAACGTGTGGAAACCTTGGAGGTCGAATGCGTTATCAAGGAAATTGAAGGTGTGGAAAATGTGGCTGTTAAGTCGTTTGCCGATGATGATGGACAAAATTATATTGTTGCTTACTTTGTGAGTGAAACGGGATCCACAAAGATTAGCGAAACTCAAATCCGCAAGGAACTTGCGAAAAAAGTGCCTCCGTACATGGTGCCACGCTTTTTCGTGAAGATGAATGCTTTGCCCTTGACTGCCTCTGGAAAATTGGATAGAGTCTCCCTTGAACCGCCATCTATTGAAAATTACAAGGCGGAGTATCGCTCACCTGCAAATGATGAGGAAAAGGCCGTTTGCGAGGCAATCTCCGACGTTTTGAATTGTGGTCGCGTAGGAGCCGATGACGACTTCTTTGCGCTTGGCGGTGAATCCCTCAAGGTGTTGAAGTTGATAGATGCGCTGAAGAGTGCTGGGTTCTCGGTTTCGGCGAAGGATATTTTGCAGGCGAAGGTTGTATCAAAAATCGCAGAGGTTGCAAGACGCATTGAGGCTGCGGACTATGCTGTCAAATCAGCGTCAACCGTTGCGCAGACTGCCGAGAATTACTGGAAAAACATTCCAGAAATTACGCCTTTGACGGAATCGCAACGGGGTGTGTATTTCGAGAGTATCGAAAAACCGCTTTCGACTATGTATAATATCCCGTTTGCGTTGGAATTGCCAGCATCGGTTGATATGGAAAAGTTTGAAATTGCGGTAAAGACGGTGGCGATTATGCATCCTGCCTTGTTCGTAACGGTATCTAACGAAATGGGAGAACCTGCAATGTTTTTTCACGAACCTAACTGCTTGATTCAAAAGACAAAAGCAGCCAATAAGGAAGAAGCGATTGCTTGTTTCGTAAAACCATTTGATTTGGAAAATGGTCCGCTTTATCGCTTTGAGTTTTGCAAAGCAGGTGACGTTAATTTGTTCTTAATTGACGTTCATCATATAGTATTTGATGGTTCGTCCGTGAAGGTACTATTGGCGCAAATTGCCGATGTGTATGCTGGGGGCTGCGCTATGGCGGAAACACTTACGCAATTCGATGCTTCCCGTAATGAATACGGACTCAAAATTTCGAGAGCCTACAAGGCAGCTCAAGAGTTTTTCAAGAATCAGTTTGATGGTTTTGAATGGGAGGAAATGTTGGTGCCAGATGTTGCTGACAATGCAGCAGAATTATCCTCGGATATTGTTGTTACCAAGGCAGGAGAGGATTTAACGTCGGATGCAGTGGGACATTTTGTACGTACAAATGGCGTAACGGAAAGTACGTTCTTTATGTCATCGTTCTCGTATGCACTTTCTTTGTTCAGTGGAACCAATAGTAGCAATTTCATAACGGTTAATAACGGTCGTCACGATGATGGTCTTATGAATACTGTCGGTATGTTTGTGAGAACATTGCCACTCCGTTTTGATATTTCCAACGATAAAAAAGTGTCTGATTTCTTGAATGAAGTACAGAATAAATTGTTTGATACAATGGAACACGACTGCATCTCGTTTGGCGAACTGGTGGAAAACTACGGAGTGCGCTTCGATGTGTCGTTTGTTTATCAATCGGATTTGCTATCGGAAATTAAATTGGGAGATGCTTCAATCTTGCCTGAAGAATTGCCAGTGAACGATTGTCAAGCTCATCTTATTTGTATGCTTTTGAAGACGGAAAGTGGCTACGAAATGCATACTCATTACAGAAATTCCATGTATAGCAAGGATTTTATAGAAAGTTTGAACGAGACTGTTCTTGCTATTGCGAAGGAAATGCTTGTCTGCGAACATTTGAACGAAATCAATGCTGTGTCGGCAAATGCTCGTCATTCTATCGACAATTTTAATAACACTGATTTGCCAAAAGCAACTTTCCAAACGGTGAATGAGTTATTTGAGACATCGGTGAAAAATAGTCCAGAAAAAATAGCTCTTGTGTTCAAGGAAAAGCAATATACGTTTGCGGAATTTGATAGATTGACAAAAAATGTGGCTGCGTATATCCACGATAAAAATATTGGAAAAGATGATTTCGTTGCAGTACTTGTACCTCGTAGCGACAGTATGGCTATTGCGGCTTGGGGTGCCATTCGTGCTGGTGCAGCATTCCAACCATTAGATCCAACGTATCCGTCGGAACGCTTGAATTATATGGTGCAAGATAGCAAGACGAGATTGCTGATAGCCGACAGAACTCTTGTAGGACTTTTGAATGAATATCAGGGTGAAGTTCTGTATGTTGATGAATTTGCAAGTTTGCCAGACATACCTGATTTATGTATAAAACCAGATTCAGAAGATGCCATCACGATGATTTATACTTCTGGAACGACAGGTAAGCCAAAGGGTTGCATTCTTGAGAATAGAAACCTTGCTGCATTTTTTAGAAATCATTGCGAGATAATGGAATTGGACGAAAATACTCGTTTTGCTTCCTACGCAAGTTTTGGCTTTGATGCAGGTGTCATGGATGTTGTGACGATTCCTATGGTGGGCGGTACGTTGTACATTGTTCCTGACGAGATTCGTCTTGATTTGGATAAACTAAACGAATTCTTCTGTGAGAACGAAATCACTCATGGATTTATGACAACGCAACTTGGTCGTATGTTCGCCTGTGAAACAAAGTGCAAGACGTTGAAGGCATTTCTTGTCGGTGGCGAAAAATTAGTGCCTTTCAATCCGCCGAAAAATTTCCGCTTCGTAAATGGTTACGGACCTTGCGAAACAATGGCCTACATTTGCCATCACGATGTGTGCGACAATAGTTCAATTCAGCCAATAGGCGTGCCAAGTGGCGATACTAAATTGTATGTGTGTGATACGTTCGGCAGATTGCTTCCTATAGGTGCGGTTGGCGAGTTGTGCATTGCGGGCGCGCAGGTGGGACGCGGTTATTTGGGATTGCCAGAAAAAACGGCGAGTGTTTTTGTAGAGAATCCGTTTACGAAAAATGCCAAATATAAACGAATGTACAAAACTGGCGATATAGTGCGACTTTTGCCTCAAGGCGAAATAGAATTCATAGGTCGTCGCGATGGTCAGGTAAAGGTTCGTGGTTTCCGTATTGAACTTACTGAGGTGGAAGAAGTTATTCGTCGTTTTGATGGCATTAAAGATGCAACAGTTACAGCATTTGACGACCCTGCTGGAGGAAAATTCTTGGCCGCTTATGTGGTGAGTGACGATGCGGTTGATGTTCAGAAACTGAATGATTTTATTTGCAGTGAAAAACCTGCTTATATGGTTCCTGCAGCAACAATGCAGATACCTGCCATTCCGTACAATCAAAATCAAAAAGTGAATAAACGTGCCCTTCCAGAACCAAAACGTGGTGGCTTGCAAGACAATACTAAGGCAGAAACAGAAGTTCAACAGAAGATTTTCAATATTGCCGTTAGCATTCTTGGACACAATAATTTTGGCGTTGACACGAATTTGTTCTATGCGGGACTTACTTCCATTAGTACGTTGAAATTCAACTTGGCTCTTTCAAAAGAATTTGGTAAACCAATGAAGATTACTGATGTGAAGGAAAACAATACGGTTAGATTGTTGGAAAAATTTATGGGTGTGTCACCAGCAAATGTACAGCAATTAGTTACATCAGTGAGTTCAGCTACTACTCGCGTAAAACGAGATAGTTATCCGCTTATGCAAAATCAAATGGGCGTATTTGTGGAATGTCAGATGAATAAAGATTCTGTTGATTACAATATTCCTACATTGTTCAGGATTTCCGAAAAACTTGATATCCAGAAGTTACAAAACGCAATTGTCAATGCTGTTGATGCACATCCGTACATTAAATTGACACTTGCTGCCGATGCTGATGGAAATATTTGTGCTATTCCCAACGATGATGCAACCGTTGTTGTTGAATGTTTGGAAGTTTCCGAATTACCAACGAGCAAGGAGTTGATACAACCATTTACGTTGTTAGGCTCTCCTCTGTATCGCATAAAGATTTTCAAGACACAAAACGGAAACTATTTATTTATGGATGTTCTCCATATTGTATCTGATGGAACATCAATGGCTATTCTTTTGGATTCCATCAACAGAGCGTATGCAGGCGAAAAACTCGAAGCGGAAAGTTACACGGGTTTCGATGCAGCTTTGGAAGAAATGGATTTGCGTGCATCTGACAAATTAGTGGCTTCGGAAAAATATTACGAATCGTTCCTAACAGGTTGTAATACTGAAAGTTTGCCAGCGAAGTGTCCAGAACAGGCAACACCTGCGGTAGGTCGTTACACTTGTTCTTTAGGAGATTGTTCCAGTGCAATTACGGAATTTTGTCAAAAACATAATTTCACTCAGAACGCATTTTTCAATGCAGTGTTCAGTTTCACGCTTTCCAAGTTCATACACAACGAGAGCGTTGCATATTGCACTGTTTACAACGGACGTAACGATTCCCGACTATTTGAAAGTTTCGCATTTCTGGTAAAAACTATTCCAGTGTCGTGTGAAATTACCGAAAAGGGTTCTGTCCTTTCGCTTGTGGAAACGCTTCAAAATCAGTTGATGGACTCAATGGCGAATGATATATACTCATTTGCCGAAATCAGCAAGAAATTCAAATTGAAATCAGATATTTTCTTTACATATCAAGGCGACAATTTCAACTTCGAC
Organism: Bacteroidales bacterium; assembly: GCA_045599365.1. Lineage (GTDB taxonomy): Bacteria > Bacteroidota > Bacteroidia > Bacteroidales > UBA1715 > UBA1715. Next base: position 18,082 of record JAZRVS010000166.1, on the reverse strand, counting down.
AATATTGGAGGCGAACATGCCGAAATGCTAACTTTGGACACCGATGCGGTCAAGGCTCCAATTACAATCGAAATGTTTCTGAAAGATGGCGTTTATACAATAGATGTAACTTATTCTAAAGACTATTTCTGTAGGGAATTTGTGGAATCATTTACGAGTTCGCTTGTACAAGTTTCAGACTCGTTTACACATTGCGAAACATTAAATACTGTGCAACTACTTTCTGCCGAGGAACGCAGACATTTCGATGAGATGAATGCAACAGATGTTCCGTTGGAAAATCTTCCTCCACAATATTTTATGGAACAATGGGCTGAAAAAACTCCAGACAAGCATGCTGTAGAGGATATGAATACTTCACTCACATTTGCAGAACTTAATGCTCAAGCCAATTGTGTTGCAAATGCTCTTGTGGAACGTGGTGTTCAAGCCAACGATATTGTCGGAATGATTGTAGAACATTCGGTATTTGTCCCAGTATTGGAATTCGGAATTTTGAAATCGGGAGGTGCATTCTTGCCAATGCTTCCATCGTATCCTGACGATCGTCTTGATTTCTGTATGCGAAATGCAGAATGTAAATTTGTGATTGCAACTCGCGATATTGTTGAACAACGCAAGGATTTGTTTTCAGATGACAAACCGTATAAGGCTTTGGTTCTTGAAGATTTGATTGCTTCGGGAAAGACAACCAAACCAAATGTAGAATTCAATCCGAAGCAGTTGGCATATTGTATTTACACTTCGGGTTCTACGGGAACGCCAAAAGGTGTGATGATAGAACATCATAACCTTTCGAGTTTTATGCAGACAAATCCGTTTAAGCAACTTACGGATGTTGGAACGTCTGTATTTTGTGTTTCTGCAATTTCATTTGATATGTCGCTCACAGAGTTTTTCTATGCTATATGTCAAGGAAAAATAGCGTATATTGCTGCAGACGAGGAAATTCATGATTTTGGAAAATTGTGTAATGCGTTTACAAAAAATAATATTGACGTAGCCGTAATGACTCCGTCATTTGCGTGGAGTTTATTGTCAATTCCAGAATTTTGTAAGGTTGTTGCGAATTTGAATGGATTTTTACTTGGTGCCGAGGCATTCCAACCTGCATTGTACACGAAACTCAAAACATTAAATCCTAATATTATCGTACAAAATGGTTATGGACCGACTGAGTGTACAGTAGCTTGTGCATTTAAGACACTTTCGTCGTCAGAAAATATCACTATTGGTGGACCAATTCCTAATACGAAGTTCTATGTGATGGACGATTTTGGAAATTTGCTTCCACGTTATGCTGTGGGTGAACTTATGATTTGTGGCGACTGTGTTGGTCGAGGTTATGTAAAATTGCCAGAAAAAACAGCCGCTTCGTTCGTGGAAATTGAAGGAATTAAGGCCTATCACAGTGGCGATTTGGTCCGCATAAACCGTGATGGAGAAGTGGAATTTGGCGGTCGCGCTGACAATCAGGTGAAACTACGTGGATTCCGTGTGGAATTGGGTGAAATTGAATCTGTTATACAAGAATATACAGGAATTACACAAGCAAAAGTGATTGTACGTAACAATGGAACTGAAGACTTTTTGGCTGGATTCTTCATTGCCGACAGACAGATTTCTCTTGACGATTTGACTGCATTTTTGAAAAAGAAGCTGACGTATTATATGGTGCCAACAGCACTTATGCAACTTGATAGAATGCCAATGACAACGAATGGTAAACTTGACAAAAAAGCTTTGCCAGAAATTAGACCAGTAAAGAAGGAGAAAAAAACAACGCGAGCACCGAAAAAATCGTCGGAAGAAAAAATATTGGAAATTTTCTGTTCGGTTCTTAAAACAGAGGATTGCTCGGTTGACGACAACTTCTTTGAAATTGGAGGAACATCGCTTTCTGCATCAAATGTTGTTATGCAACTGAAATCGGCAGGATTCTCGTTGGAATATCAGGATATATTCGACAATCAGACAGCAGAAGAATTGGCAGAATTCCTTGATTCAAAAATGGGAATTGCAAAGTCGAGTGAACAAGCCGATGCCGATATGATTCAACAAGATGAGGTTGTTGCCGAAGTCTTGAAATACAATGCTATGGAATATGCAGCCGAAGTTGAACGTAAGCCGTTGGGTAATGTTGTTCTAACAGGTGTAACAGGATTCTTGGGTATTCATATTCTCAAGGAATTGTTGGATACGGAAACGGGACATATCTATTGTATTTTGCGTAAATCCTCATACGATGATGTTTTGACTCGACTTAAGGCAATGCTTGTCTATTACTTTGAAGAAGAGTTTACGAGTTCGTTTGGCTCTCGAATCACATTAATTGAAGGCGATATCACAGATAATAATTTACATTCGTTGTTTACTGATATTCAATTCGATACACTTATAAACTGTGCTGCGTGTGTCAAACATTATGCTAATGATAATTCCATAGAGTTTGTTAATGTTCACGGAGTTGAGAATCTAATTTCGCTTTGTCAGACGAAGGGAGCCAAGATGATTCAGATATCAACGACATCGGTACCAGGTGTTCATACGGAAGAAACGTACAAAATCAACTTGAAGATGCGCGAGGACAAATTGTTTGTCGTTGATGATATGAACAATCAGTATTGTCAGTCAAAATATCGTGCAGAATTGTTGATGATAGATGCAATTAAGAATGGTATGCGAGGAAAAATCATACGTGTTGGAAACTTGATGGGACGTTATTCCGATGGAGAATTTCAGACAAATATGCATACAAATGCTTTCTTGAACGCATTGCGAGGTTTTGTTGCAATTGGAAAATGTCCAATAAGTCATAGTACCGATCCAATGAATTTCTCTCCGATAGATTGTACGGCAAAGGCTGTTGTCTTGCTTGCAGGAACGAATGATAAATTTACGGCATTTCATGCAGATTCTCGTTGGACATTCGACGAAATGAAACTTATCAATATAGTGAATAGTTGCGGAATTCCAGTAATACCCGTGAAAGACGAAGAATATTATGCTGATTTCTATAGAATGATGGCAGATGAGAAACAGAACAAGAATGTTTCTGCATTGCTCACTAACGACCGTCCAGACCTACATGTGGTTGATACCGACAATCGATTCACAGCCAACGTGTTGTATCGTTTAGGATTCTCGTGGCCTTTTGTTGACGATGACTATTTGAAAAAAATAATTGAGGCTCTTGATACATTGGAGTTCTTTTGGATGGAATAAAAATGTATATTTGCAAAAAATACACGTAAGGAGTTATTTATGACAAAAGCAAACACTATAAAATGAGTACAATTTATGAATAAATGGACAAAACTTAGTATAGAATACGCAAATCAACGCTCATATTTAGATGATTTATTTCGTATATACCCTACAATTCCCGATGGTATACGTGAAATAGATGAAAATGTGTGGAAAAATGTAGAGAAAGCATTTAGACGGAAGAATAATCAACATTTAATTCGAACACTTTTAGAGTTAGATTTATTCCCAATAAAAGATAGTTATGTTGCATATTTTAAACGCGATAAATCAGCAATAGAAAGAAACCCCGAAACAATAAATCGAATTTGTGGAAGAATCTATGAATTGGGGTTGACAAAACTTTTTGAACATTGTAGTGAACCAAAGGAAACCAATCGTCAAATTGGTCCAATGTTTAAGGATTGGTTAAAAACGAAAGCGCTTGGAATTAAACCCGTTGGCTTGGATAAGTTTTTATCATCAAAGGGAAATGCAATTTTGGATGGAAGTGATAAATTGATGCTGGATTTCGCTCGTGAAGAATTAAACTACAATAGAGAAAAAGGACTTGATTTTGTAGGACGTTTTAATGGAAAATATGTGATTGGCGAGGCAAAATTCTTAACTGATTTTGGCGGTCATCAAAATGCTCAATTTAATGATGCTATTTCAACAATAGAAACAAAACGAGTAAAAGCAGAAAAAATTGCAATACTTGACGGTGTACTTTATATCAAGGGAAACAATAAAATGTATCGAGAAATAACTGAAGTTTATAAATCATACAATATAATGAGTGCTTTGGTTTTACGAGATTTTTTATACCAACTATAATTATGCAAAAATCATTATTAATACAAGCTGATAATATAGATGGTTTACATTATCTATTGGATGAAAAGGGATTGCGAGGAAAAATAGATTTGGTTTATATTGATCCACCTTTTGCAACAGGGGGGAATTTTACTATTACCAAGGGTCGGGCATCAACAATTAGTAATTCGCGAAATGGAGATGTCGCATATTCTGATATACTTAAAGGTAATGATTTTATTGAATTTTTGAGGAATCGCTTAATCTTGATCCGAGAATTATTATCCGATAAAGGTTCACTTTATTTGCATATTGATTATAAAATAGGGCATTATGTCAAAGTAATGTTGGACGAAGTGTTTGGAATTGAAAATTTTAGAAATGATATAACAAGGGTAAAATGTAACCCCAAAAATTTTGAACGAATAGGATATGGTAATATCAAAGATTTGATATTGTTTTATACGAAAACCGATAGTCCGATTTGGAATGAACCACACGAAAAATATAGTGAAACTGATTTAGATAAGTTATATTCAAAAAAAGATAAAAATGGAAGACGATACACTACCGTACCTATTCATGCTCCAGGTGAAACCACAAACGGGAAATCAAATCAGCCGTTCAAAGGAATTATGCCACCAGTAGGTAGGCATTGGAGAACCGATGTTAAAACATTGGAACAATGGGATAAGAATGGATTGATAGAATGGTCAGAGAACGGAAACCCTCGTAAAATAATTTATGCCGATGAACGAGAGGGTAAGCGAGTACAAGATATATGGGAGTACAAAGATCCTCAATATCCTGATTATCCTACCGAAAAAAATGCAGAAATGTTAGACCGAATAATAAAAACTTCATCTGACGAAAATAGTATAGTTTTGGATTGCTTCTGCGGAAGTGGTACAACTTTAGCTTCCGCACAACGAAATGGTAGGCTGTGGATTGGCATTGACAAATCTGATTTAGCAATTGTAGCAACTAAAAATAAACTCAATGCGATAAAAGCGGATTTATTTGTGCAAAAGGCAGATTATGATTTTGAAAAACTAATTGAAATAATTGCTTAGGGCATTGTATATCATTATCAAATGTTAAACATATCTTCAGAGATTATTGACATTTGAAAAAAAAAGTTACTTTTGCAAAAAATTTTTAAATAAAGTGCAGATGAAAAGAACAGTTTTTATGGCGTTGATGGCTTGTGTAGCCAGTTTCGCATTCACAGGATGTGGTAGTGATGATGACGAACCAGATGTGAAAAATAATAAAACAAAAGTAACTGTAAAGTACAACTTTATACAAAGTTTCGACTTACACAATGCGGTAGATGTAGAAATGACATATTACGATTTGGAATCTGGTAAAATTGCTACTGACGTATTGCCAGCAGAGTTAAAAGATGGTGAATTTACTACAACTATAGGTGATAACGATACACTTGTTTGTGCATTCTATCTAACATTTAAAAACAAAGAAGGTTTTGTTGCAGAAACTAGTAGTACATACGATTTGCAATTAGACTATAGCGTGGATGTTATTGTTGAACAACCAGGAAAAGATGCAAGGATGTGGTCGGAAGAGGGAATGCCTTTCCAATATTTAGGTGTTGAAGCAGAGAATATGGGACACATGGTTGAGCTAATTAAGGAAACTGACGATGTTGCAGCAGGATGTGTTGTTAAAAAAGTAGATGATACATTCTATATTTACGACAAGTCTAACAATATGGGTGAATTGTTCAAATAAGAACAAAAAAATAACACATAGTCACCATTGGATTCCCAATGGTGATTTTTTTTGTCCGCTATGATTCAGAATCTTACCAAAGGACGTCCAGCAGGTGTTATACTGCTTTTTGCATTGCCAATTATTTTGGGCAATGTGTTTCAACAAATTTATAGTGTTGTAGATTCTGTTATTGTTGGTCGTTATGTAAGTTATCAAGCACTGGCGGGTGTGGGTATTACTAATGGGCTTACCTTTTTTATTTTTGGGTTCGTTATTGGAATAACGAGTGGTTTGGGTATAAAAACAGCTCAATTTTTTGGCGCAAAGGCGTTTGATAAAATGCGTCAATCTCTTGGAACAGGTTTTATCATTTGTTTGGTTCTTTCAATTCTCATAACAATTTTGGCAATTGTTTCTATAAATCCATCTTTACGTTTTATGGGAACTGACGAGGAAATTTATGAATATTCCCACGATTATTTACTGATAACATATATCGGTCTTACATCTCAAATCGCATATAATATGGTCGCATGTATTTTGCGAGCATTGGGTGATAGCAAAACACCATTGTATTTTTTGATTTTTTCCTCTGTCTTGAATATAATTTTGGATATTCTTTTTGTAAATTATTTCGGCTGGGGTGTGCCTGGAGCTGCGTGGGCAACTGTTTTGGCACAACTCATTTCTGCAATTTGTTGTTTCGTATTTGTCTTTTATAGATACAAAGAATTACGTTTAACAAAGAAGGATTTTCAAACGAGTTGGACGTTTGTATGGGAGCATTTGAGGATAGGTTTACCGATGGCATTGCAATTTAGCATCACAGCTTTTGGGGTTATTATTTTATACGCTGCTCTTAATCATTTCCCAACGACATATATTGCTGGATTTACAACAGCAAGTAAAATACAAAATTTAGGAATGTTGGTCCCTATTTCTTTGGGTGTCGCCATCGCGAATTATGTCGGTCAAAATTATGGAGCTGGAAATATTGTTCGGATGCGTGTTGGCGTAAATGCTGCATTGTTGATGTCGTTGGCTGTTTGTGTTGTCGTAAGTTTATCAATAGTTTTGTTCGCTCATCCGCTTACATCCATTTTCCTTGATCCAGACATAGTGGGTAATACTTCCGAAATTTTTAGCGCGTCAATGCAATATTTGTATGTGTCGGCATTGTTCTTCCCGTTTTTATTTTTATTGTTTATTTATAGAAATGCGTTGCAAGGCGTTGGAAAGACTTTTATGCCTCTTTTAGCAGGAGTGTTAGAACTACTCATTCGTGTGGTTGCATCGTTGATTCTTCCAAAATATTTTGGTTATAATGGCGTGATTTTGGTTGACGTATGTGCTTGGGTAGGTGCTTGTTTATTGCTATTTATTTCCTATCAAATACAAATGCCAAAACGAAAAATGAAAAATAAAAGGAAGTACTTTGATTTTCATATCAACAAGAAAATATTTACCTATATTCATCAATTGTATCATTAGTATTAAAAAAGGAATCTATATACAAGTTTGCGATACAATCGTTTGTAATCAAGTATCAGTAGTCAGTTTTTAGTTCGACTTCCGTAATGGTAAGTTGATTATACAATGAGATTCGTCTGCCAACTGATAACTAAAATACTGCCAAGATGTATATCTTACCTTTATTTTTTCTTGAATCTCCATTGAAATTTAGCATAACATTTTCCTCATCTTCGTAATCTTTTTTATCAATACTATATTCGTTTGTATAGATTGGATTGATACTTATCTCGCAATATTTTTACCATGTTGTTAGTAAGATCCTATACGACCAAGTGAGATGTTGTTAATTAAAAAAGTATTGTTATGAAAAGGATGTTAATGAGTTTAATTTGTGGAGTGTCGGTATTTGGTTGCTCCGCTTGTCGTTCTACAATTGATACGACGACAGTTTCAGAACTTGATTTAGAACGATTTATGGGAAAATGGTACGAAATTGCACGTTTCGACCATAGTTTTGAACGTGGTTTAGTTGGCTGTACTGCCGATTATTCTATTCAGTCCGATGGAATTGTGCAGGTTGTGAATTCGGGATATAAGGAGAATTTCAATGGAAAATTCAAACAATCTATCGGTAAGGCTCGTCGCCCGAATGCTTCGGTTCCAGGACAGTTAGAAGTCTCATTTTTTCTTTGGTTCTATTCCGATTATAATGTATTGTATTTGTCTCCCGATTACGATTATGTGCTAATTGGTAGTAGTAACGACAAATATCTATGGATAATGAGTCGTACTCCGCAGTTGAATCCAGATGTCCAAAGAAAACTCTTGGACTTTGCTAAAGAACGAGGATATGATACAGAAAAACTTATATGGGTTCCTCAAAAGTAATACAATTGGTTGTATAGGATTTTACTGAAACGCATATATTGATTCCTGTTTGATTTCCATAATGGTAAGTTGATTACACAAAGAGATTCGTCTGACAACTGATAACAAATAACTAAAATACTGCCAAGATGTATCATTACCTTAAAATTTAGTGTCTGCCAATCTTTGATTATTACATAATTGAATTATTTGTTGTGGAATATTGTTGATGTGTATTGCGTGAAAGTATGTTACAGTATCGCTTATTATTTGCAAATAATAAATTCCTTTTGGAATATCACTAATTGATAGTCGATTAGTGATAGAACCTTTTACGCGTTTTCCCTGTTGGTTGTAGAGTAATATTTGGATTTTTTTATCTGTATTTGTTACTTGTATATTATCTGGAGTTATTATTATTTCTCTTTCTAAACTATTAGAAACGCAAATAATAGAAGAATACTCCTTTGTATCATTTGATTGTGAAACAAGTCGGTAATATTCTATCTGGTTGAAAGAAAAGGTATCGTAATATATATTGAGAAGTGTGTTTGTCGGCAACTTTGCAACACGTGAAAAGTGAAACCCATCGTATGATTTTTCTAAAAATAGGTTGTCAACATTAGATTCTAATTTCCACTGAATGATTACTTGGTCGGAGTTTATTTTTGCATAAAATTTAGATAGTGTGATAGGTAATATAATTATCTTATTCCCAACGGAATAATAATGGCTCCCATTCCCCAATGTTGATGAAAAATTGTCTATCTCACAACTAATGTCTTCCCATTCGCTTCCATTTGATTGATAAATTGTATATGCTTTTTCTTCAAAATTTGGAAGTTCTTCAGTCGTATTCCAATAAAAAGATAGTTGGTAACTATCATCAGATTGAATATGCCAAGTAAGATTTACAAAATCTGTTTTGTATAGTTTTGATGTACTTTTTCCATTTTTTGTAACGAAATGAAAACAACTATCAATTACAAAATTTATGGGTGTTTCGTTGTTGTTTGTTATTTTTATTCCCGCGTATATCGTATCGTTCGTGTAAAGTGGAAAATAGAGTTGCTCTTCGGAATTAAAGTTTTCAATAGAAATGCAACCATCATTGAGAATTATACCTTTATTATTCTTTGAATTTTCTACGATAATTGAATTTTCTGTTGCTTGTGGAAGTGTTAGTTGAAAACCATTGCAGTTGAGATAACTTTTGTTTTTGATTTCAAGAGAATTGAGAACTGTCGTGTTTTGAGAAAGAGAGAGAAAATTGTCACCTTGTTTTGATATAATCAAATTGTAACATTCATTTGTGTTGAGAAATTGTTCGCCCCCACGAGTAAATTCTATTGTATTTCCTAATGCAGAGGCTTGAATTTTAGAACTTGATTGTGTTTGAATTTTTAGATATGAATTCTCCGCTTGAATTAAAGTACCTTTCCCATTAAAAATGTCTGTAATCGTTAGTTTTCCATAATTAGTGTAATTTGTATTTTCTTTTAAATCAAAGCGATAGCAAGAGAAATCTCCGTAAAATCCTTTGTCAATGCCCAAAAGTTCAAAATTAGCATTTTTACATTGGGATTTGGAATAGTTGTACGCATTTCCATATAATTGAATATTTTCGTTGTTGGTGTTTTTGAGTTCTCCATTGGTATTGATAACGAAGTCATTTTTTATAGTTTTTGCACCTAATTTCCCTGAAAATTCAAGTGTTGCGTTGATGTATAAATAATTGGTGTTAAAACGTGCTGATTTCATATCCGTATATCCATCAATGAATATTGTATCAACCGAAAACATAATCAAGTGATCGTTTAGTGAATCGGCGGATGTAGTTGTGGCATTATCAAAATGCATATTATTGATAATTTGTAAGTTGTTAGTTTTTTCCGAATGTAATTCTCCGCCTTTTACTACACAATTTTTAGCTTGAATTGTTCCATTGTTAATGAGTTTCCCGAAAATAAAAAGTGTGTCACTTATTATTATTGTTGAAGTGTTGAGAAATATAGAATTTTGTTGAATTTCGTAGTTACCATTAAATATAAGCTGCTCGAATACCTTTATTGTATCGGTTTGTGAGAAAGTTTGAAAATAAAAAAAACAAACAAAAACAAATAGTAATTTGCATTCTTTCATATCTATGTGGTGTAAAAACAGGACAAAAGTAGATTAAATGTGAGTTTGGAAATAAAAGGAATCTATTTTTTTTCTATAATGTTACAATGTTTTGTTCTGTGATTGGCGTATAATTCTGTATGTCAAAATATTATGTAATGCAATTGCTACGTGCGAGTTTATGCACATATCTTGTTGTTTTTATTTTTGTTTGTGGGTAGTTAGTATGTTGTTGACTAAAATATCAACACTTTTATAAAATATACTGAATCAATTTGTCTTCGTTTCCTGTATTTTTTGCATATTTGCAAATAAATTTGGAGCAGATGAAGATTCATAAAGAAGGATATTCTACTATTATATTGGTTTTCGGGGTTTTGTGCCTCTTGAATCTTTATCTTAATCAAATCAATGTCCATCCTGCAGTATTCTGGACTGTATTTGCGTTTTCTGTTGTGTTTTTCGTAGTTATTACAGCATTCTTTAGAATCCCCAAACGCGTTTTTACAGAAAATACAGAAGGTTTGATAGCTCCAGCTGATGGTGAAGTTGTTGTGATAGAGGATATTTTTGAGGATTCGTATCTTCATTGTGATTGTAAACAGATTTCAATATTTATGTCTCCACTCAATGTTCACGTGAATCGTTATCCTATTTCAGGAAAAATTATTGTAAGTGAGCATCAAGATGGAGTTAAGTTGCCAGCATTTAATCCCAAGTCATCTACAAAAAACGAGCGAACTTCAATAGTTATGGAAACTGCATGTGGAACAATTTTGTGTCGTCAAATTGCAGGTGCTGTTGCTCGTAGAATTGTAACGTATGCGGAACAAGGTTTGGAAGTTTCTCAAAATCAAGAGCTTGGATTTATAAAATTCGGCTCGCGTGTTGATTTGTTTATCCCCAAAGATTTGAAAATTCAGGTCTCATTAAACCAAAAAGTCTGTGGCGGTCAAACAGTGATTGCTACCAAATAATGAAAACTCGCGTTTCTATAATCAATTATAGTAATACGATTCCCTTTGCTTATGGTTTATTACATAGTAAACCGCTACGAGAAATAGCTGATTTTTCGTATGGTTATCCCGCACAAGTAGCTCAAATGCTGTGCAACAATGAGGTTGATATGTCAATTATTTCTGTTGGTGCTATGTTGTCAACTCCTAACGCTCATATTGTGTCAAAATATTGTATTAGCGCGACAAAAAAAGTTGATTCTGTTATATTGGGTAGTTCAAAACCTTTGGACCAGGTAGATACAATAGTGCTTGATTATCAGTCTCGGACATCAAATGTTCTTGTGAAAATATTGGCAAAATATGCATGGAATATTACTCCTAAATTTAAGATGGGTTACGAAGGTTACGAGTTAGAACAGTCAGATTCGGCGAAGGTTATTATTGGTGATAGAGCGTTACTATATGCGTCTCAATTTCAGTATGTTTATGATTTAGCTTTTGAATGGTATAATGCGTTTGGGTTGCCATTTGTTTTCGCTGCTTGGGTTGCAAATAAAAAATTACCATCTAATTTTATGACCATTTTTGATGATGCGTGTGAGTATGGTGTAAATCACATTGAGGAAGCTATTGAATATACAAATGAAACCTTTTCGTTCGATATTCATTCGTATCTTCATCAAAGTGTAGAATTTGAACTTAATGATGAAAAACGAGCCGCTATGGAGTTGTTTTTTGAGAAAGCGAAAACTTTACAATTAGTATAATTGAATTGTGAAAACTCTTATTGTTATAGCAGGACCAACAGCCGTTGGTAAAACGGCAACAGCAATTCGCTTGGCGCAACTTTTTAAAACTGAAATTGTATCTGCTGATTCTCGACAAATTTTTAAAGAACCCCAAATTGGTACTGCAGTTCCTTCACAGGAGGAACTATCTATAGTTAAACATTATTTAATTGGTACACAGAGTGTTATTGATTATTATAACGCGTGGATGTTTGAGAAAAATGCGTTGCAATGTATTGATGAAATCTTCAAAAATCACGATGTCGCAATTATGGTCGGTGGTTCTGGCTTGTATATTGACGCAGTTTGCAATGGCATTGACGAAATTCCTGATATCGCTCCTGAATTGAGAAAACAAATAAATCAAAAGTTTGAAAATGAAGGAATTGAAAGTTTACAAAAATTGTTGCAAGATTTAGATCCAGATTATTATAAAATTGTTGATTTGCAAAATCCAGCTCGCTTAAAACGTGCTATAGAAATTTGCTTACAAACGGGAACAACATACACAAAACTACGCGCACAAAAGAAACATACGCATCCTTTTAATATAGAAAAATTAGCACTAAATCTTCCTCGAGAAGAATTGTATCAACGTATAAATAATCGTGTTGATGTAATGATTGCAAATGGTCTGGAAGAAGAAGTGCGTTCGCTTGTCGCATATAAGGATTGTACTTCGCTTAAAACTGTTGGTTATAGAGAGTTTTTCGATTTTTTTGATGGTCTATGTTCACGAGAAGAAGCAATTGAAAAAATAAAGCAAAACACACGTAAATATGCAAAAAAACAAATTACGTGGTTCAAACGAACTGACGATTACACATGGTTTTCACCAAGAAATTTCAATGAAATAGTTGATTATCTACAGGTAAAATCACTAATCACTAAACACTAATCACTTTCTTTCTAATTCTCGATATTTGGTTCGTGCGGTTTGCGAATACATACTATTGGGATAGTCTAATAGTAATTTTTTATATTTTTCTTTCGCTTTCTCATTTTCGTTTTTTTTCTCGTAATATTCTGCTAACGAAAATATTGCTTTATCTGCAAAAATGTCGTATGAAAATCTATCTTCAACTTCTTGTAAGTACGAAATCATTGCTGTTTCATTGTTTTGTGCTTTAGCAATACTTGCTTTTCTCATCAATATCTCATCTTCTAATGTGTGTCCTGGAAATAACTTCGGAATTGAGTCGTAGCTGGAAATTGCTTCATTGTACTGGCTTCTTATTAGCAATAAATCTCCTCGAGCAAATATTTCCATTGCAGTGGTGCTAGTGTCAAGGGCTGTGTTGTCGGAAATTATTTGAAATAATTCAAAGGCATCGTTTGATATTAGTTTACTTGTACTGCCTTTCAATACGTCAAGAAGGGCTTGTGCGTACGAAAAATTACCATTATAATATGCGATTTTTGCTTGATTAAGTTGTGCCTCGTGTCCAAGATCGCTATTCTTGTAATTCAATGCTACTGAAGCGTACAACATATTAGAACTCCAGATGTCTCCTGTAAATAGATAAATATTGGCAAGCTCCATTTCTATTTTCCCTTTATGAGTACGATAATTAGGATCTTTTGTCATTTTAGAAAGCATTTCTATTGCCTTGTCACTTTCTCCTAAATAAAAAGCTTGAATATGTGCTAAATTCCGTGTTACATCAGCTTTGGATTTAATATCGGAAAGCATTTCCAGCGCTTGTAAATATTCTTGTTTTAGTTGTGTAATTTGTTGAATGTTAGGTGTTACACTTGATTTAAATAATTTATTGTAAGACGTTTCAAGTGAATTCTTTAGGGCAGCATCGTACAATTCGTTGTTGGGACCTTGTTTTACAATATAAGAAAAACAATCAGTTGCAACTGCGTATGAGTTATTTTCGAGTGCAATTTTCCCCAAATTGTACACTCTATCTCCGTCTTCGTCATTTGCAATGTCTATTTCTTTACTGATAACAAATGCCTTTTCAAAACTTTTGTCTTGAGTGAGCAACCAAAGGTATAATTCTTTGAATATTAGGTTTTTAGAGTCTTTTTGAACGATGGTGCCAATTTTATCATATAGTATTGATTTTAATTTTGAATTGGTATGTTCATACAATGTAAATTGTAGTTGATTTTCAATAAATTGAATTTCGTCATTGTTGTTTTCTAATAGTGAAATATAGGTGTTTGCAAGTTTTTCATTTTCGTTTGTCTGTAAATAGATAACACTTAATTGTTTGACAATTTCTACGTTGTTGGGAAATTTTGAATGTCCGTTTTCATATATAATTTGTGCAACACTATCAACTTTGTTGTCTATACATGCTTTGCCAGCAGACAAGGTTGATTCTAATTCTTTTGCTGATTTTTTGATGATTTTATCAAAAATATCTGAAGCTTCTTTCTCTCTTCTTGTTGATTGATAAATAGTTGCTAGTTTTACTTGATAGTAATACGATTTAGGGAATCGATTTGTTTGTTCTTTCGTTATTTTTTCAGCTTTTTCGTTATCGTTCAATTCTTGGTAACACGCTATGAGATAGTCAAAATGTGTTTGAGAGTGTGTTTCTTTAAATAAATTTTGATATGCATCGGCTGCCTTTTCAAATTCTCCTTCGTAATAATATTGTAAAGCAAGTTGATTTTCGTTTTTTTGTGAGAAAGAATGTGTTGAAATACAGATAAATATAGTGAATACAAACGATTTGGAAAAATAATTAATCGTAGAGCAGACTTTCATTGCCCTAACCAAACAAAAAAATATTTTCCCTTTAATTTTCATAACTGTGAACTGGTTCCTTGAAACCGAACAATTTATATTGCACAAATATATAATTTTGGAAACAGTGATATCACGAAAAAACGTACCTTTGTAAAAATTTTTTACAAATGACGATAGAATCTCTTATAGAACAAGAAATTATCAAAGCTGTACTAGAGTTGTATGGCGCAACAATTGATGCAAAAAATGTTCAAATTCAAGACACGAAAAAGGAAATACCAGGTGACAAGACTGTTGTAATATTTCCTTTGCTCCGCTATTCTAAGAAAACTCCAGAGGCTACTGCCGAAGATTTGGGAAAGTATGTCGTTAATCATATTGATGCAATTGATTCTTACTCGGTTGTAAAAGGTTTTTTGAATTTGAATATTTCCATAAAGTATTGGATTTGTTTGTTGCAAGAAGCAGTGAAACAAGGCGATAAATATGGTAAGAAACCTGTAACAAAGGATTCTCCATCGGTTATGGTTGAATTTTCTTCACCAAACACGAATAAACCATTGCATTTAGGGCACGTTCGTAACAATTTGTTGGGATATTCTATTTCTCAAATTTTGTCCGCTAATGGTAACAATGTTATTAAGGCCAATTTGGTGAATGACCGTGGTATTCATATTTGTAAATCAATGATTGCATGGAAATTGTTCGGCAATGGCGAAACACCAGAATCAACGGGTATCAAGGGCGACCACTTGGTTGGAAATTATTATGTGCGTTTTGACCAAGAATATAAAAAGCAAATTTCCAAATTGATGGCTCAAGGCAAATCAGAAGACGAAGCCAAGGCTGAAGCTCCAATATTGTTGCAGGCACGAGAAATGCTTGTAAAGTGGGAGCAAGGCGACGAAGAGGTGATTTCGTTGTGGAAAACAATGAATGGTTGGGTTTACGATGGATTTGATGCTACATATAAACGTATGGGTGTTTCGTTTGACCATGTTTATTACGAATCGCAGACTTATTTGTTGGGTAAAAAAGTCGTGATGGATGGCCTACAACGTGGCATTTTATTTCAAAAAGAAGACAATTCTGTATGGGCAGATTTGACAGGTGATGGTCTTGACCAAAAATTATTGCTTCGTCCAGACGGAACATCGGTTTATATGACGCAGGATATTGGAACGGCAATCGAACGTTTTCGTGAATATGGCGATATGGGCGAGTTGATTTATGTTGTGGGAAACGAACAAAATTACCATTTTCAAGTGTTGAGTTTAATCCTTCAAAAGTTAGGCTACGATTGGGCAAAACGTATTTATCACATGTCGTATGGAATGGTTGAATTGCCTGATGGAAAAATGAAGTCTCGCGAGGGAACTGTTGTCGATGCTGACGATTTGATGGAGTCTATGGTGCAGGATGCCAAGGCAATTTCCGACGAACTTGGTAAATTGAATGGATTGTCGGCTGAAGAAGCTGCCGAGGTTCACGAAATTATTGCTCAAGGTGCCTTGAAATATTTCATTTTGAAAGTTGAACCTCGTAAGACAATGTTGTTTAACCCAAAAGAATCTATTGATTTCAATGGAAATACTGGACCATTCATTCAATATACACATGCTCGTATTTGCTCTGTGTTGAGAAAAGCTACCGAACAAGGTCTTTCTGTTAATTCTGATTTCGCAGTTTCTGAATGTAACGATAAAGAGAAAGAATTGATAAAAATGATTTCTCGTTATGCTTCTATAATTGAATTGGCGGCAAAGGACCATGCTCCATCGTACATTGCAAATTATGCATACGATTTGGTGAAATTGTACAATCAATTCTATCATGATTATTCAATTTTGAATGAAGAAAATCAAGCAGTTAAGGAGTTCCGTTTGGCTTTGTCAAAAGTTGTTGCTTCGGTTGTCGCTTCGGGAATGGGCTTGCTTGGGATTCGTGTCCCTGAAAGAATGTAATATGTTAAAAATCAAACAAATAAATAAGCATCGGCAATTTTTGTTGCTGGTGCTTTTTGTTTGTGTACAATTTATATGTATAGCATATATCGTTCCTTCAAAAAAAGGAGAAAAAACGACTACACCATACGTATTCCCAGTTTCGTATGCTTCCGATTATATGAATATTCCAGAAGATAACCCAATGACAAATGAAGGAGTTGAATTGGGGCGATATTTATTTTACGATGGTCATCTTTCTGGTCGAACGGATGTAGATAGTTTAATGTCGTGTGCTACGTGTCATCGGCAATCCAATTCTTTTGAATGTGGTCTTAATCACCCCAAATTTAAAGATGGAAAAACTTTCGGCTTGACAGGTATTCCAACTCCTCATACCATGATGCCATTGATAAACCTTGTTTGGATAAATGAAGGGTATATGTGGAATGGAAAGGTGTCAAATATGAATGATAATGTGTATTACGTTGATGAAAATCCTAATTGTAGTTTTCGAATGCGTAATATTGAAGATTTTGTTTGGATGATGATTGTAGCGCCTCACGAATGCAATGGAAATATTGATAAAACAGTAGAACTTATAAAACAAAATTCAATCTATCCACTAATGTTTAAGGCTGCTTTTGGGGATGAGAAAATTACTATTGATAGAATATCAAAAGCAATTGCTCAATTTGTTCGTTCTCTTGTTTCTTTTAATTCAAAATTTGACAAATTTATGCGTGGTGAAGTAACATTAACTGATGCCGAACGTCGAGGTTTTTTCTTGTTTACGACAGAAAAAGCTGATTGTTTTCATTGTCATGGCTCTCCTGCGCAACCATTATGGACAACAAATTTATTTATGAATAATGCAAAAGATGTCGATTTTACCGATAGTAATGATCGTTCTTCGGTAACGAGGAATCCCATGGATAAAGGAAAATATCGGGTTCCAACCCTGCGTAATATAGAATTTACAGCACCATATATGCATGATGGTCGTTATAAAACAATAGATGAGGTTTTGGAGTTCTATAACTCTGGATTAAAACGCTCTCCGTATGTCGATCCTCTTATGATTGGAGTAAACCATGGCGGAATGTTTCTCTCAAAGGAAGAATTGCAAGATTTGAAAGCTTTTTTATACACATTGTCAGATACGAGTTTTTTAACAAATCAGAGATTTTCTAATCCATGGGAATGAATTTTAGAGTTTTTCTTTCTTATTCTATACCATGTTTTGGAAAAAAGAGAAAGATTTATAAGTAAATCTGACAAATAGTGAGATTTTAAATTATTGAGAATCAACGAGAAGGAAAAAAGAATAAAAAAAAGTGTAAAAAAGGTTTGGAAGAAAGAAAAAGTGTGTACATTTGCACACCCCAAAACGGAGATAAGAAGATAGAGTGGGATGATGGGGAA
>JAZRVS010000165.1:0-39379 GCA_045599365.1 Bacteroidales bacterium | reverse complement strand
CAAACTGCTCATAAACATCTCTTCCCACCCTGGTCTTTAGGTCATGAAATGCCGGTAAGCAGTGCATGAAAACCGACTCTTCCTTAGCATATGAAAAAGCCTTGCTGTTTACCTGATACGGAAGTAACGCATCAATTCTGTCCTTCCAAACTTCTTTTGGCTCTCCCATTGAAACCCAAACGTCAGTGTATAGAAAATCACAATCTTTTACGCCCTCGGCAATGTCATCTGTGACGGTAACTTTTGCACCCGTTTCTTTCGCAATGTCTTGACATATATGAATCAATTCCGCATCTGGTTGAAGTTCTTTTGGTGCGACTATTCTAACATCCATACCCATTTTTGCACCACCAACCATAAGAGAATTACCCATGTTGTAGCGCGCATCGCCTAAATATGCATAACTAATGCAATTAAGAGGTTTCGTGCTATGTTCCTCCATCGTTAGAAAGTCTGCAAGAATTTGGGTCGGATGAAATTCGTTGGTCAAACCATTCCATACAGGAACTCCCGAATATTGCGCGAGTTCTTCAACTGTCTTTTGAGCGTAACCTCGATATTCAATACCATCGTACATTTGCCCAAGAACTCGAGCTGTGTCTTTCATAGACTCCTTTACTCCAATTTGAGATCCTGTCGGACCTAAATAGGTTGTGTGCGCACCTTGGTCTGCTGCTGCAACTTCAAAGGAACAACGTGTTCGCGTTGACGTTTTTTCAAAAATCAATGCAATGTTTTTCCCTTTCATTGTCTGTTTTTCTACCCCATTCTTCTTGTCTGATTTTAATTTATGGGCTAAATCAAGAAAATATCGAATCTCTTCTGTCGAAAAATCCAAAAGTTTTAAGAAACTTTTACCGTGCAGTGAAACCATAACTATACATTTAACTACTGCAAAATTACAAAAAAATTAGTGCAATTATTGTGGTCAACCAAAAAAGTTGTATATTGCAAAGGTTAGTAAAAAAACGATGTCAAAGAAAAAAATTGAACTTGAATACATTATGAATACGCCTGCGAGTGTATTGTATAAACGGCTATCAACGCCAGAAGGACTTGCGTTGTGGTTCGCTGAGGATGTAGCAAGTGAAGATGGAAAGACATTTGCTTTTTTATGGCATAAAGAAGTTTCTCGTGCTTTATTGGTTGATTCTCAAGTGAATGAATTTGTTCGTTTCCGTTGGGAAGATGATGAAGACGATGAATACTTTGAGTTCCGAGTTGAAAAGGCTGAACTAACCAAAACTATCGTTCTACGTGTCATTGATTTCTCCGAGGAAGAAGAATTTGACGAAGTAGTTCAATTGTGGAATTTTCAAATAGAAGGCTTAAAGAAAATATTGGCTGCGTAGGGTATTATGTTGGGGATAAAAAAGTTGGATGTTTTTCTTCTAAAGTCGTATTTACTACCTCTCATACTTATCTTTTTTGTAACGACTTTTTTGCTTTTAATGCAGTTTTTGTGGCGTTATATAGATGATTTGGTGGGAAAAGGATTGGAACTCAGTGTTATTGTTGAATTATTTTTCTTCGCAGCAATGGGAATTTTACAAATGTCACTCCCTTTGTCTGTTTTGTGTGCGTCTATTTTCGCTTATGGTAGTATGGGCGATACCAATGAATTAATCGCAATCAAAGCTGCAGGCGTTCCTTTGTCTCGAATGATGCGACCACTTATTATTTTTAATGTTATACTGATGATAGGCTCGTTTGTTTATTCAAATAATGTCCTCCCATATTCAAATTTGCGACTGTGGTCACTCATGTTTGATGTTCGAAATCAACGCCCTGAAATGAATATTAAAGAGGGTGTGTTTTTTGATGGAATTGACCAAGTGAGATTGAAAATTTCTTCAAAAAACAACGAGACAAATATGATGTACGATATGATGATTTACGATCATCGTAATAATTCTGGAAATACGAGTGTTATAGTTGCTGATTCTGCAACTATGAAAATTACCGATGATAAACAATATCTCGTTCTAACATTGTTCAGTGGTGAATCGTACGAAGATGTGATAGATAGATCAAATGTTACACAAAATCGTGTGAAACGACCATTCCGTAGATATTCCTTTGATAAACAAGAAGTTTTGTTTGAATTGGAAGATTATGCATTCAACCGAACGAATGTTGATTTGTTTAAACATAACTCTCAAATGCAGAATGTATTGCAACTTGATTATATGGAGGATTCTTTGCACATGAGTTACGTTGACAGAAACCATCGTGCTTTTACACAGTATTTTACGAATAATGTCCTAAAAATGACAAGTAGCAAGAAGACTGACAATGCTGTTATGATTGATTATGATACATTGTATGCTTCTTTATCGCAGGGAGATCAATTGTCTTCTGTTATGAAAGCTTTGAATACCGCTCGATCTGGCGAGTCGTATTTGTTGGCTGCCGTTGATACAGAGGTAGAACAAGAAAAGGGATTGAACAAACTTCGCATAGAATGGCATAAAAAGTTTACATTGGGTTTTGCTTGTATGATAATGTTTTTCGTCGGTGCTCCTTTTGGCGCTTTGGTACGCAAAGGTGGATTCGGTATACCTGTGATTGTGTCGTTCGTTTTTTACCTATTATATTATGTATTAACTATGATTGCAGAAAAAAGTGTAAAAACTGCGTCTATCGCTGCATGGGTGGGAATGTGGTATCCAATAGCGATAATACTCATAATAGGTATTTATTTAACATACTTGGCAATGAATGATAAAGGTTTACCATCGCTAAAACCTTTTATCAATGAATTGATATCAAAGATAATTAATAAGAAAATTGAAAAAAATAAATAAAATCATAATGCTATGAAATTAACAAAACAAGTTGCCCTTGATTTGATGGCAGCAATGAAAAGTCAGGAAAAAACAAAACTTGATGCCGTGAGAGCATTAAAAACTGCGTTTATTTTGGCAAAAAGTGAGACTGGTGCTGCAGATTTGTCTGATGAAGATGAGTTGAAAATTGTTCAAAAACTTATAAAACAACGTCGCGATTCTGCTACGGAATATCAAGCAAACAATCGTCAGGATTTGGCTGATAAAGAAAATGCAGAAGCGGATATATTGTCTGTGTATTTGCCAAAGCAGCTTTCTCCAGAAGAATTAGAAAATGCAATTAAATCAATAATTTCGGAAGTTGGTGCAAACTCTATGAAGGATATGGGAAAGGTTATGGGAATCGCAAGTAAAAAACTTGCTGGCGTTGCAGATGGAAAATCAATATCCGAAGTGGTAAAAAAATTACTAGCATAGTAATACATATATATAATGTACAAAGGAAGTCATTTCCGATGATTTCCTTTTTTTTATTTACAAAAAATAAACAGAATTGTGTAAAATACTTGCATTCGTAAAAAAAATGTATTTTCTTTACGCACTGTTTCTAAAATAGATATTCCCAAAGGAATGCGTTGTAATGTAAAAAATATAGTTTTTTCTACCTTACTATTGTTAGTCGGAGTGTTGTTGTATGTGCCATCTATAGCACAACTGAATCCTCGAAGTACGCTTTATGCATATCATCAGTCTTCGTATAATCCCGCAATTTGTGGCGCTTTTGATTATGGAAATGCAACGGCAGTTCTGAGACGTCAATATTTGGGATTTGAGGGCGGACCAGCAACGACATGGTTAGATGTGTCAATGCCAATAAAAAGTTTAAAAAGTGGTGTAGGGCTTTCTATAGCCCAAGTTAAAGAAGGATTTGAAAAAAGAATTTCTGCAAAATTGAATTATGCATATCATTTGGATTTGGGCGCTGGTCGTTTGGGGTTAGGTTTAAGTGCTGGATTGAATAGCGCACAATGGGATTTGAGTGATGCAATGTATCCAGATGGTAGTTCTGATAATTTTATTGATCAAACAATAGGCTCTCAAGATAATTTCAATAGTTTCTTATTGGGGTTTGGAATATTTTACCAAACAGGCGGTTTGTATGCAGCAGCTGCTGTAACAGAATTAAATGAACCTGCTATTAAGGCTGGTTCTGAAAAAATGGATTACTTAAAACGGCATTATTGGTTATCTTGCGGATATGAGTACAAAACGTCAAGTCCATTGTGGACGTTGTTTCCTTCTATGACATTAAAAACAACATTTTCGGAAATTCAAGCAAGTTTTGACTGTCGTGCAATCTATAATAACTTCATAATTGGTGGAATTTGTTATACAAGTAGTAACGATATTTCATTAAATTTAGGGCTTCAATTCAAAAATGGTTCAAAATTGGATGGATTGAAGACAATTTTTTCTTATGATATTGTTACATCAAAATTAGGGGGTGAAAGTTCTGGTAATCTTGAAGTTATGGTATCGTATGATTTTAACTTGTTTGTAGAAAAAGAAAATAAAACTTATAAAAGTGTAAGATTTTTGTAGGATATAAAAAAAAAACTATTACCTTGCGAATTATTTTAATATGAATGCATATGAAAAAGTTATTGTTCTTTAGTTCGATTGTCGCTTTGATGGTCAGTTGTTCTTCAAATTATCAGAGTGGAGAATTATCTGGTACGAAAACAAGACCTGTCTGGGACAATGAAGTTCCGTTTGGAATGTTGTTTATTCCACAAGGAAGTTTAAATGTTGGTCCTAATGATCAAGATGTGCCATGGGCTAATACAGCTCAGAATCGTACGGTGTCGGTTCAAGCGTTTTGGATGGACGAAACAGAGATTACTAATAACGAGTACCGTCAATTTGTTGATTGGGTTCGAGATTCTTTGGCTTACGTTACTTTGAAAGAAGACGCAGGTAAAGAAGATTTATTCGTTACAGTGAATGAATTTGGTGAAGATTTGGATGATGATGAGCAATATATTGACTGGTCAAAACCTATAGATTGGAATGAGACAGACAATAGAGAGGCATTGTTGTCATTCTTCTTGCAAGGAGACGAACGATTCTACAAAAAACAAGAGTTGGATGTTCGTCGTTTGAATTTCACATTCTATTGGATGGATTTCAAACAAGCAGCAGAAAAGAAGAAAATCAATGGAAAGGAAAATCGTGCTTACAATTATAAGACAGGTAAGTATGAAGGTGAAGTTCAACGTGCTGATGGTACAAGACAAGCTATTAAAGATAGATCTTCTTACATAGTAAAAGAAGAAATTAATATTTATCCAGATACATTGTGCTGGGTTAGTGATTACACATATTCATATAATGACCCAATGGCAGCAATGTATTTCTGGCATCCTGCGTATGATCACTATCCTGTAGTTGGTGTTTCATGGAAACAGGCAGTTGCATTCGGTGTTTGGAGAACACAATTAAAGAATGGTTTCTTGAGAAGTGTTAAGAAAGTAATCGTAAACGACTATCGTTTGCCTTCTGAAACTGAATGGGAATATGCTGCAAGAGGTGGTTTGGAATCATCTCCATATCCTTGGGGTGGTAACTACACAAGAAACTATTTAGGTTGCTTTATCGCAAACTTTAAGCCGCTTCGTGGTAACTATACAGATGATGGTGGTATCCAAACAGTTATCGTAGGTCACTATGAACCAAATGAATGGGGTTTGTATGATATGGCTGGTAATGTTGCAGAATGGACTCAAACCGCATTTGACGAAAGTGCATTCAGTTTTACAGGCGATGTTAATACAGACAATTACTATAGCGCTTTGGATGATGATCCTATCGTAATGAAACGTAAGGTTGTTCGCGGTGGTTCATGGAAAGATATTGCTTACTATATGCAATGCGGTTCAAGAACTTACGAATATCAAGATTCAGCAAAAAGTTATATTGGATTCCGTTGTGTTCAAACATATTTGGGTCGTGCATACGGATCTGATGGTGTAGGAGATTCTCAAGTTTATTAATCAAAATACATAATTATTTTAAACACATTAAATTCTTAAAAGTTATGATGAGTATTTCGGAATTGGTAGAAACCGATGGTTGGAAAAAGTTTATGGCAAAGGTGTACGGATGGGGAGCATCTGTCGTAATGGTTGGTGCCTTGTTCAAAATTCAGCACTATCCAGGTGCAGGACCTATGCTTGTTGTTGGTCTTCTAACAGAAGCTGTAATCTTCTTCTTCTCTGCATTTGAACCAGTACACGCAGAAATAGATTGGACATTGGTATATCCAGAATTGATTCCAGCTCAAGAAGGTGAAGAAGTAAGCGATGTACAAGATACAACTCCATTGACAACTTTCTTGAAAGAAAAATTGGCAGGAAAAATTGAAGGAGGAATGGGCGGAGGCTCAGGAGTTGAAGGTGGAACTGCTTTAGAAAAATTTGATGCTTTGTTGGAACAAGGTAAGTTAGGTCCAGATTTGTTTACTCGTTTGGGTGATAACTTGGAAGCATTAAATTCTAATGTAACAAGTATGGGCGAAATTTCTAATGCTGCTCTTTCTACAAACCAATTCGTTGATAATATTAAAACTGCTGCAAATTCAGTTTCTTCAGTTTCTGGTGCATTTGATTCAATTGCAGAATCAGCAAAACAAACTGCAACTTCAATTGCTGAATCAGGAAGCAAGTCTTCTCAATTGATTACAGCATCAGCAGAACAAACTGCAACAATTATTGCTACATCAGGTCAAAGTTATCAACAATTGTTAGAAGGTTTGAATGCAAACTTCTCTTCTATCGGAGATAGTTCAAAAGCTCAAGCTGATCAACAACTTGCATTGACTAAGAATTTGGAAGCATTGAATGCTATTTATGAACAACAACTTATGAATTCTAACAAGAATTTGACAGCAACAGAAGAGATTACTACAGGTATCAATTCTATTATGTCAGATTTGAAGGCTACAGCAAGCGATGTTGCACAATACAAATCAGAAATTTCTAAGTTAAGTCAAAACTTGGCTGCTTTGAATACTGTATATGGCAATATGTTGAATGCAATGAGCATTAAATAGTTAATAAGTAATTTAGTTCTAATAGTATAAAAATATAAGATAATGGGACACGGAAAAGAAACGCCGAGACAGAAGATGATAGGTATGATGTACCTATTCTATACAGCGTTGATGGCGTTGAACGTTTCTAAAGATGTGCTTGATTCTTTCATAAAAATCAATAACTCTTTGAACGTTACAAACGAAAACTTTATCAGCAAGAACCAAATTGCTTACGAAGCAATTGACAAAGCATATAGTGCAAACCCTGCAAAAGTTCAGACTGTACATGATTTGTCTTTGCAATTAAAGCAAAAAGCAGATAGTTTGATTGCAACTATGCAATACTATAAGGATACTATCATTTTCTATGCTGACCAAATTGATAGATCGACTTGTTTCACAATTCCATCAACAGGCAGTACTCGATTGTATGTTACAGTAGAAACAGACGAAGGAATTGATACAGTTTCGTTGGAGGAACAATGTCAATCAAAGGATAACTTGGATATTGCAGCTCAAATTATGGTTGGTAATGACCAAGGTCAAAGCGAAGATTGTGGTGGCGCTAAACTTAAGGCGAAAATCAATGAATTTAGAGAGTGGGCATTAAAAATTGCGTCTCAAAATGGTGCAGATTCTACGTCAATTTTAGCAAATAACATTAGAAAGTCTTTGTGTACAGATGATGTTAAGGGAGAAGGTCACGAAGGTGGTCTTATTCCATGGGCTAGTTCTCAATTTGAACATATTCCATTGATGGGTTGTATCACAGTGTTGACACAATGGCAATCAGCAGTAAGAAATGTTGAAGGTGATTTGTTGAATACAATGTACAATCAATTGGATGCGACTTCATTCAAGTTCAATAAATTGTCTCCAGTTATTTTAGCACCAAGTACGTATATTATGCAAGGTAATGAATACTCATCACAAATTTTCCTTGCAGCTTTTGATACGACTCAAGCACTTGATGTTTATGTAAACGGACGCAAATTGCCTATTGATCAAGAGAGTGGTTTGCCAATCTATAAGGTTAATGGTTCTGGCATTGGAGATCAAACATATAAGGCTGTTATTAAAATGCCAAAACCAAATTCAACAGATACATTGGAATATGTAGTTCAAGGTGGATATCAAGTTGCAAAACCAAGTTTGGTTGTATCTCCAACAAAGATGAATGTGTTCTATATCGGTCCTGAAAACCCTGTTGAAATTTCTGTTCCTGGTGTTCCAGCAGATAAGATTTCGGCATCTTTAACACCATCAACTCATGGTTCTATTTCTAAGAAAGCGGGCGGAGGTTACATTGTTAAGGTTAGTAAAACAGGAAAATGTAATATTGCCGTTACAGCAGATATTAATGGTAAGAAACAAAGTATGGGTAGTGTTGAATTTCGTATTAAATCGGTTCCAGACCCAGTTGCACAAGTACTTGGTATGAGCGGTGGCGATATTGACAAGGCTCGTTTGCAAGCTGCAGGTACTGTTGATGCAAAGATGAAAGACTTTGACTTTGACTTGTCATTCAAAGTAACATCTTTCTCTGTCAGTGCTCAAGTAGGTGCATATTTCTTGTCAGAAAATGTTAAGAGTAATAGAATTAGTCAACAAGTAAAACAAAATATATTCAGCAAGGTTACGAAAGGTTCAAAGGTTTACTTTGAAGATATTAAGGCTGTCGGTCCAGACGGAAAACCTCGTAGTCTTGGCGTATTAAAGTTCGTTGTTAAATAATTAAAATTTGATAGTTATGAAAAAAGTTGGTTTATTTTTTATTGCTGTCGCATTTTCTTCTGCATTGTTTGCTCAAGATGGTAGTGGATATCCAGATAGTCCATACGACAAGCCTCATATGAATGACAGAAAACCAATTGCAATGCAAACGATTCGTTATGCTGATGTTATGTGGTCAAAACAAATAGAAAGGACTTTGCCTCTTCGTGAGAAAATGAATCATCCTTTGTATTTTCCAAATAATGAGACTGGTAAAATCGGTACTCGTTATAGTTTGACTGCATTGACAATGGACGCAATTGATAAAGGTTTTGTTACTGCATACGACCCAATGAGCGATAGTCCTGTTCCTATTACACAAGATGATTTTAAATCAAAAATGGGTGCTAGCACAGATACTATCTATATAGAAGATGATATGGGTAATGAAGTAATGAAAGTTATTGAAAACGATGTTCAACCAAGTTCTGTAAAATTCTTAATCTTGAAAGAAGAATGGGTTTTCGATAAACAACGTTCTGTTATGGATCCAAGAATTATGTGGTTGACAGCACTTCGTGAATTTGAAAAAGATGGCGAAATTCGTAAATCTTTGCCTTACAAAGTTTACTTCCCAGCTATTCAACCAGTGTTAGCGCGTAATGAAGCATTCAATCCGAATAGCGATGGTGACCAAAAATCATTCTATGATTTGTTCCAAAGACGTTATTTTAGTAGTTTCATTTCTCGTGAAACAAATGTTTACAATAACCGTGAAGTTAATGCGTATAAGTTTGGTATAGAACAACTTTATGAAGCTGAAAGAATAAAAACATTCATATTCAACTTCGAACACGATTTGTGGGAATATTAAACATTATTTGTTGATAAGTCAAGAGGGTTCTTTCTTTGTAAAGAACCCTCTTTTTTTATATTTGCAAAAAAAATATATGAAAAAGATTCGCGTAGTTTTATTGCTTTTATTTTGTGGTGTTCTAATCGTTTCTTGTAAGAATAAGAATACAGAAAAAAACGATGAAATAAAGGTCGTTAAAGATGAATTTATGTATAATATTCGAATCAACGATTTAACTATAGAAAGAGATACCGTACATCGGAATGAAAATCTTGCAGGTATATTACTCAACTCTGGCTTAACATCACAAGATGTACATAAGTTAGTAACACAATGTGACACAATTTTTGATGTGAGAAAATTCAAGAAGGGAAATCTTTATACAAAAATGTATTCAGATTCTACATTGGCTTATTTCGTTTACGAAGTGAATGTTGCTGACTATTTGGTATTTGATTTATCGGATACATCGTATAGAGTGTATATGGCACAAAAGGAAATTTCTTATACAGAAAGGAAAGCCTCAGGAACGATAGAATCCTCGTTGTGGAATGCTATGGTTGATAATGATTTGGATCCAAATTTGGCAATACAATTATCTGACATATATGCGTGGACAATAGATTTTTTTGGATTACAAAAAGGCGATTCTTTCAAAGTTGTTTTTGTTGAGAAATATGTGGATTCTATTCCCGTTGGAGTGGAGAATATTAAATATGCGTTATTTAATCACATGGGGCAAGATTGTTATGCTATCCCATTTGATCAAGATGGCATTCAACAATTTTTTGACGAAAAAGGAAATTCTATTCGGAAAGCATTTTTGAAAGCTCCATTGAAATATTCTCGTATTAGTTCTCATTTTTCACATGCAAGAAAACATCCAGTTTTAAAAATTGTGCGTCCTCATCATGGTGTTGATTATGCAGCACCAGCAGGTACTGAAGTTCATACAATTGGAGATGGCGTGGTTGTAAAAAAAGGATATTCAGGTGGTGCGGGAAATATGATAACAATCAAACATAATGCAACATACACAACAACATATATGCACTTGTCAAGGTTTGGGAAAGGGGTAAGCGCTGGAACTCGAGTCCATCAAGGACAAGTTATAGGTTATGTAGGTAGTACTGGACTATCGACAGGAGCACATCTTGATTTTCGCGTTTATAAAAATGGTGTACCAATAAATCCATTGACAATGGTATCACCACCCACAAACCCAGTCAAGAAAGGTGATATGCCAGCATTTAAACATTTGAGTGATAGTTTGGTAACTATATTAAAATCATTTTAATATGGATTTATTGTCGGAATTGAACGATAGTCAACGAGTTGCTGTTGAAGCTAAAGATGGTCCTTGTTTAGTGATAGCTGGGGCAGGTTCTGGTAAAACACGTGTTTTAACCTATAGAATAGCATATTTGTTGTCGAATGGTGTTCCTGCTTGGAATATATTGGCGTTAACATTTACGAATAAAGCTGCAGCCGAAATGAAGGAGCGTATTGCTCGATTGGTTGGAGAAGAAAATGCTCGAGGCTTATATATGGGAACATTTCATTCCATTTTTGCGAGAATATTGCGTATAGAGTCTTCTGCATTGAATGGATATGATTCAAATTTTACCATTTATGATGCAGACGATGCAAAAAAACAGATTGCAAAGGTCATTTTGGATATGAATCTTGACAAAGATAAGTATAAAGCAGGAAAAGTAGCAGCGCTTATTTCGAAGGCAAAGAATGACCTTATTCCCCCCGAGTTATATAAAGAGTCGGAAATGTGGATTGTGGATAAAATAAATCGTATGGAAAGTATGCCAGAAATATATGCTCGATATACGCAAGCATGTCGAGCCTCAAATTCTATGGATTTTGACGATTTGTTGTTGCTTACTAATATATTGTTCCGCAATCATCCTGAAATACTACAAAAGTACCAGAATCTATTCAAATATATTCTAGTAGATGAGTATCAAGATACTAATAGTTGTCAGTATCATATTATTAAAAAATTGGCATTGCCTGAAAATAATTTGTGCGTTGTAGGTGATGATGCACAAAGTATATATTCGTTTCGAGGTGCAAAAATTGAGAATATTTTGAGTTTTAGTCGTGATTATCCTACTTACAAATTGTTTAAGTTAGAACAAAACTATCGTTCAACGCAAATGATTGTAAATGCGGCTAATAGTGTCATTCAAAAAAATCATAAGCAGATAAAGAAAACGACTTTTTCAAAAAATAAAGAGGGCGAAAAAATTGAATTGATGCAATGTTCTACCGATGCGGATGAAGGATTACGTGTTGCGACAAAAATTGCGAGAATGGTAGATAATGGTGCGAATTATAGTGATTTTGCTATTTTGTATAGGGCCAATTCTCAATCTCGTATTTTGGAAGAGTATTTAAATAAAAAAAGAATTCCTTGTAAAATAGTGAAAGGAATGTCGTTCTTTCAACGCAAAGAAGTAAAAGATGTTCTTTCTTATGTCCGTTTTGTAATAAATCCAAAGGATGAAGTTGCGTTAACCCGTATTATCAATTATCCTGCACGCACAATTGGCGATGCTACAGTAGAAAAAATTGAAACTGTGGCGCAAAAAAATAATGTTTCGATGTGGGAGGTTATTTGCCGTATAGAAGAAACTGGGAATTTTTTCTCTTCTCCAGTAAAGGCAAAAATAACTGCTTTTGCGAATTTGATACGTGAGTTTATGCAAGACGAACCCTCGGTTGATGCGTATTCGCTCATGAATAGGATGGTAGAAAAAATTGGCTTTCAGGCAGCATTAGAACACGAATGTTTGAAAGATGAAGCACAAGAGCGATTTGCAAATATTTTGGAATTATTAAATGGAGCGAAAGAATTCGTTGAAAATGAGATAGATATTGATGGAATATATCTTCATAACTATATAGAAAAGATAGCCTTGATGACAGATATGGATGAAGATAATACCGATAATCCTAACAAAGTGATGTTGATGACGGTTCACGCATCCAAAGGTTTGGAATTCAAACATTGTATTTTAGTTGGTTTGGAGGAAAATCTTTTCCCTTCGTCAATGAGTCTGGAGTCACAGCAAAATATTGAGGAAGAACGTCGTTTGTTTTACGTAGCATTAACACGAGCAATGGAAACTGCAACACTTTCGTTTGCAAACTCTCGGCGTTTATATGGTCAAATGAATAATAGTACACCAAGTCGTTTTTTGTCAGAAATAGATTCTTCGTATTTATCTACTCCATTTAATAGAAATGTAGGTGGGGCAAGTTCTTCTTTTGGTACTTATCATGGGAAAAATTCGTCATTCTCGGGAGGAATACACCGTCAGCAAGAGGGAGCTTTTGCAACATATAAGAATGAAGCAAGAGAATATACTTCAACATTTTCGGGAACAAAAACAACACGAGGTGCTTTTTCTACCTATGAAAAACCAAAGCAAGCACAACCATTTGAGCCGAGTAATCCAGATGATGTAAAAACTGGTTGTAGAATCTACCACGAGCGATTTGGTTTTGGAAATGTGATAGAACGAACAGGTGAAGGTCCAAATGCAGCAGCAATGGTTGCTTTTGAGAATTGGGGGACAAAAAAATTAATGCTGAAATTCGCAAAAGTTCAAGTTGTGGGTTAGTGATAGTTTTGTAACTTTGAGAAAAATTATTTTGATGGAATACAATACAGTAAAAAAAGATTTGATTTTGCCAGAATATGGACGAAATGTTCAAATGATGGCAGATTATTTGTTGACAATACAAGATAGAAATCAAAGAAATGAAGCAGCACAAGAATTGATTGCTATAATGACGAATATGAATCCTTCGGTAAGAGAAACGAAAGATTATAAACAAAAATTATGGGATTTTTTAGCTCAATTGTGCGATTACAAGTTAGACGTTGACTTTCCATATCCAATAACAAAGGTTGCAGAGTTAAGTAAACCAGAAAAGCTTGACTACAATATGAATGATATTCGTTTACGACATTATGGATATACGGTCGAACGAATGATAAAAGCTGCCGTAGAATTGGAAAACGAGGAAGAACGAAATATTTTAGTATTGATGATTGCAAACAATATGAAACGAAATTTTGTCGTTTGGAATCAAAAATCGGTAACAGATGAGATAATAAGTGATGATTTGTTGCGACTGTCAAATGGGAAATTGAGCTTACCTACAGATAGTAAATTGGTAAATGTTGCAAATGCTACTTCGTCAAATCAAAAAAAGAAAAATTTCAAGAAGAATAACAAAAAGAATAAGAATAATAAAAAAGCGTAACTAAGATGGCTGTATTTCGGATTACTGGAGGGAAAAAATTACAAGGTGATTTGTACCCACAAGGTGCAAAAAATGAAGCATTGCAAGTACTCTCGGCAGTGTTGCTTACGAAGGAACCAATAGTAATAAAAAACATACCAAAGATTCGAGATGTAATGAATTTGATAGAGTTGCTTATGTGCCTTGGCGTGAAGGTAACTCAATTATCTCCCAATGATTACAAATTTCAGGCAGATGATGTAAATATAGATTACTTAACATCAAAGGATTTCCAAGAAAAGACTAAAACATTGCGTGGTTCAATTATGTTGGTTGGTCCATTATTGGCTCGTTTTGGAAAAGGATTTATATCAAGTCCTGGAGGAGATAAAATTGGACGTCGTCGATTGGATACGCATTTTATAGGATTTCAAAATCTTGGAGCTACGTTTGAATTCGATAAGGAAACGAGTATGTTTACCGTTTCGGCAGACCATTTGCAAGGAACGTATATGTTGCTTGATGAGGCTTCTGTGACGGGAACAGCAAATATTGTGATGGCAGCAGTTTTGGCAGAAGGGAAAACAACTATCTATAATGCTGCTTGTGAACCATACGTACAACAACTTTGTAAAATGTTGAATAAAATGGGAGCAAAAATACAAGGCATTGCTTCTAATTTGTTGACTATAGAAGGTGTAGAATCATTGGCTGGTTGCGAACATACGATTTTACCTGATATGATAGAAGTTGGTAGTTTTATGGGATTGGCAGCAATGACAGGCTCTGAAATTACCATTAAGAATGTGTCATATCCAGATTTGGGTATAATACCATCTGCGTTCTCTCGCTTGGGAGTTCAATTTGAAAAACGGAATGATGATATTTATATTCCAGCACAAGATAGTTATACAATACCATCATTCATAGATGGTTCAATTATGAATATTGCTGATGCTCCGTGGCCTGGTTTAACACCAGATTTACTTAGTGTATTCCTTGTCGTTGCGACACAAGCAAATGGAAGTGTGTTAATACATCAAAAAATGTTTGAAAGTCGCTTGTTTTTCGTTGATAAGTTGATTGATATGGGGTGTAAAATCATTCTATGTGATCCACACCGTGCAACTGTTATAGGTTTAGGAAATAAACAAAGATTACGTGCAACTAATATGTCATCTCCTGATATCCGTGCGGGAGTAGCTTTGCTAATTGCTGCAATGTCGGCGCAAGGTGTGAGTACAATAAGTAATATTGAGCAAATAGATAGAGGTTATCAAGATATTGATAAGAGATTGAACGCAATTGGAGCAGAAATAATACGTGTAAACTAATATTTGTTCGTATTGTTCTTGCAAGAAAGAAATTTGGCTGTCCAATATTTAGACACGCCTGTTTATCGCTCAAGTAAAATTTTTTGCTCTCCGTAGATTTTCTCTCCATTATTTGTTTGTATTTCAACGGAGTACGGATATACACCATTTCGCATAGGCGCGTTGTTTGATGATTTCCCATCCCAGAATAGAGATTCGTTGATGTAACTTGATGGTGTTGTGATTTGTTCTATTTTATGAACCAAGTTTCCTTTGGAATCAAAGATTCTAATAATAACTTTAGTATCAGAGCCAGTTTGGTTATGATTGAAATGGAATGTTGTATAGTCAGACATTGGATTTGGATAGTTGTGTAAATCCGTTAGCTTTATGGTCTTAGAATTTGTTACGACAAAGGATAATTCAGCTTCGGAGACGTTATTTCTTGTATCCCAAACTTCAATTCGTAGATTATGTTCTCCTTCCGATAGATTATAAAATTGATATTGCAAACTTCCAGACTGATAGGAATTTAGGGTAGTATAATAGAATTTATTTAGAATAATTGGATTTGACTCGTCATCATCTAATATCAATAAAACATCGTGTCCAATAGAGGCATTTGAGATGTTAATGCCAGAATTATCAAACACGTTTAAAATAAGCATAGGATTTTCATTGGTGATGTTTCCTGCGGAGAAAGTTGTGTCGTTTAAATAGATGTGAATTTCTGGACCTTCCGTGTCGTCATCAGCAGAAAGTTCGCTACCATTTATCGTTAAATTGTTGTAATTACCAAAGGCTTGAATTGAGTCGTTTGATGCGAATAAACTTAATTTGCCCATTCCATCGTAATAGTAGATATCTTCAGGAATAATTGCAGAAAAATCATAATATCCATTATTTATTGATGCTAATCCTTGGAACAAGATGTTGGTATATGAATTAAATGTATAAATGTCGTTGCCATCGTTGCCCAAGGTGCTGATTGATTGTTTTTTGTCAAATAATTTTATCGTTAATGTCCCCGAGTAATTTTCATCAATTGCTCCATCTTTGTCTGTAATGTGACCTTTTATGGAAATGGTAGAATTTGCTTTCACTAAATCAGAAAACTCGGACGCTTTTTTGCTATTGATAGAATCAACAACGATAGAATATGACGGAATATTTAGCCGAAGTGCAGGGTCTCCCAATAACGTGTAAATGCGTTTATTTTGATATATATCAACTCTAGTTTTTTCTTTTGCGATTTTGAGAGCTTCGCCAATGGTTCTATTATTGTTGAGTGAGTCTTTCTCGAAAATTACGGAGTAGAATTGATTACACAATTCGTAGTTTGATGAAGAATAAGAATATCGGGTCGCGCTAATCATAGCAATACCGCCGCCGTCTTTTTGTAAAAGAATTTTTTCTCCAAGCGAAACACCGTCAAAGTCGAAATGAGCAGTATTACAAGCAGCCGCGACGAATAATGGTAACTTGTCTTGATTTTTCCACGTTGTGATGGAAGTTGCATCAATAGCGTATTCTGCCATCATTCTTGTCTCATTTCCGTGTCCGCTATAATTGAAAACAAGGCAACCCTTTTGCATTCGTTCAAAAATAGCTGTAACAACATCTGGATATCTTTCACCTGCACTACTGCGAATTTGCGTATACGCATCTGCATAAATTTTGTCAAAATTGAATTGAGGGTAATCTTTTTCAATCATTTCGCATAGCAAATCAGCATCTTCCATGTGCATAGTTTGATTTTCGTTGGCATCGTCTGCCAAAAAACATAGATAGTTCTGCCAATCACCTCGGTATTTATTGTTGGTGGTATAATTGATGGTTTTGTCAACTACTATTTGCGCTTCTTTTTTCGTGTTTACAGGAAAACGACCAATGGAGATGTTCATATTTCCAATGAATGAATCAGTATTAGTCACGCCAGAATTATCGTCTAATAGAGCGAAAAAGTCATCGGTACATAATGATAAATCTTCGTTTAGACTTTCTTTGGTTTCAAATGTGAAAATTTTAGGACCATTCAGATCAATATCATTCGTGTAGATTGCATCACCAAATAGAAGTACATATTTTAACTTTTGATGCCCCATCTTGTAAATGTATCGGAAATAATTTCTCAAGGCAGCGACATCTTTTCTTCCCGCAGAAAATTCGGTACAAATCTCATGTTGCGAAACAACTTTAACTGAAAATCCATCAATTTGTTCGTGTAATTGTGCAATTTGATTTGCGTATTCTAGAAATATATCATTTGCGACAATAATCATATCAATATTCTTATCGGACAGAATGTCTTGATTTTTTATTTTCCCTTCAAACGTAACAGATTTGAACGATGAAGTGAACGCAATATATTCTTGCAAATTTGAGGTATTTGCGATAAATGTTGTTGTGTTGTTTTGAAAATTTGTGGCAACAATTTGGGGAATTGTTGGATTCGTAACATTCCAAACTGATATTTGGCTATTAGATGTTATAGCAAATTTTTTTACAGAATTTTCATCAATGGATTTACTATCTCTAAACTGCAATTGCTCGTTATTGTTGATTTGTAGCGAGCAACGAGAGTGAAGTTCAATGAAGTCGAGATATGTACGACTATTTGCTCCAGAAAAATTTGGTTTTGCTGTAATTGTAATAGTTGATGACGCAGGACTAAACGAAAATGTTTTTGTGCTTAAAATCGCAAAAGGTTTGTTGCTTGTTGCAGAAGAATACGAAAAAGTCCCAATGCTGGCGTTGTTTGCTGAAATGGACATTGTTGAACTTGAAGAATGTCGCACTGCTGCTGAAATGGTTGCCTCAACAGTTTCGGTTGGTATAATATTGGGAATAGAGAATGAAACCGATTTGGAATTAGAAATTGATTCAAATGGATTTCTTCCCGTTGCTAAAGGTCTATTTTCATTTTTCTCATAAAATTGAAGATTGTCATACGAGGAAATAGTTTCAGTCGGTGTTGCCGTAGGATTTGATACGGACGTAATGTTTTGTGTTGTTTTTTTACTCGTTGTAATGTAGTAATAGTTTTTGTTGGAATATGAGTGTTTGGAATGAGAAAATTTTTTATCATTTTCATCAAAAATCCAAACATCGGGGCCTTGGGCATAAAAAAGGATGTAATCTCCAGAGTTGAAAATATTGTCCGTGCCAACAAAAGATTTAGTTGCAATTTCGTGGAGGGTATCAGGAACGGATGTCCCATTCATAAGTGAAATTTCACCAGCGCCATTACCATAAATAGATACATATTGTACGTCAGAGAATCCCCAAGATAGCAAGTCATCGTAGGAAATTCTGTAAATGCCAGATTCTGTAACAGAAACCTGTATCCATTCTCCTGTTTTTAAAACTGATTGTGCGTATGAAAAAGACAATAAACAGACAAAAAATATCGTCAAAAGGCAATTTTTTAATCTATTTAGACACATAGGAGTTTTTTATAATGTAACGTATGCAAAATTAGAAAATTGTGAGGAATCAATATTGTTATTTCCTAAAAATTGCAATGAATATATTGTGTACAGTCTTTTTTTGTAAATTTGTAAAAACAAATAAAATGAAGATTGCAATTGCACAACAGAATTATTCAATTGGTGATTTTGGTAAAAATGCCACTAAGATTTCAAAGGCAATTTTTGAAGCCCGCGAACAAAAGGCCGATTTGATAGTTTTTCCAGAAATGTGTTTATGCGGTTCGTTTCCATGCGATTTATTGCAAATAGAAGATTTTATGGAAACGACAATGCAGACCTTACAACGCGTTGCGACAGAATCGTATGGAATAGCTGTTTTAATTGGTTGCCCGACGTATTGCGAAGATGAAACTGAAAAGAAAGTGTATAATTCTGCCATATTGATAGAAAATGGTATTATTACACGTAGATATAATAAGAATAAATTGTCATTGGCAGAAGCAAAGTATTTTTTGACGGATACAGAAAAAAATATTTTGGATTGGAATGGAGAACGAATTGCGTTTAGTGTTGGTGATGATTCTTTTGAACAAGATGAAAAAATAACATTGGGAATAAATATTTGTTCTCGTAGATATGAGTACAAAAAAGAAACAATAAATAGCAATTTTACATTCTGTAAATTCCCTGTTGTATGTGTGAATCAATATGGTGCAAATACAGAAACAACATTTGAAGGTCATTCATTTGTTCGTAATAAAGATGGAAAAACGATTATACAACTTCCGTATTTTGAAGAATCGTTAGCTTATTTTGAT
Organism: Bacteroidales bacterium; assembly: GCA_045599365.1. GTDB lineage: Bacteria > Bacteroidota > Bacteroidia > Bacteroidales > UBA1715 > UBA1715. The sequence continues at coordinate 20,097 of JAZRVS010000165.1, read as the reverse complement.
ACAAAACAAACATATCAGCCAGTAGAGGTTGAGCCTATTGATGAAATAGCATTGTTACACAATGCTTTAGTATTAGGTGTAAAAGATTATTTTACCAAAAATGGTTTCAAAACAGCGACATTAGGTCTTTCTGGAGGTCTTGATTCTGCGGTAGTATTGGCATTGGCAGCAGAAGCAATAGGAAGTGAAAATATTCGAGTTTTGTTGTTGCCGTCGGAATACTCTACGTCACATTCTATTTCTGATGCAGAAGGGTTAGCAAAAAATTTGGGAGTTCAGTATGATATAGTTCCTATAAAAAACTTGTACAATGATGCATTGAAAGCTCTTTCACCAATTTTTCAAGACTTGCCGTTTTCTGTCGCTGAAGAAAATTTGCAGTCAAGAATTCGTGGAACATTGTTAATGGCGTTGAGTAATAAATTAGGTAATATTCTTCTTAATACGTCAAATAAAAGTGAGATTGCAGTTGGATATGGAACATTGTATGGAGACACAAATGGAAGTCTTTCGGTTCTTGGCGATGTATATAAAACAGATGTGTTTAAACTTGCTCGTTATATAAATCGCGATAAGGAAATTATACCAGAAAACACAATTATAAAACCACCATCGGCAGAATTGCGTCCAAATCAACAAGATTCAGATTCCTTGCCAGATTATGATATTTTGGATAAGATTCTGTTTGCGTATGTTGAATGTGATAAAACAGAAAAAGAAATCCTTGCAATGGGATTTGAAAAAGAAGTTGTAGAAAAGACAATAAAATTGGTGAAACGTTGTGAGTACAAACGACAGCAACTTTGTCCAGCATTGAAGGTTTCTCAAAAACCATTCGCAGAAAGACAGATACCATTGGTTGCAAAATTTTAATAAATAAAAAAGAATAAAAATGATTAAAACAGATTTAGACAAAGCAAGTTACGGACTTGGAATGAACATTGGAACAAGTTTGAAAGGCGAAGGCGTAAGTGAAATCAATGTAGAAATGTTCGCAAAAGGGCTGACAGATATGATGAAGGGAAATCCTCTTGAACTTTCTGTACAAGAAGCATACGAATCAATACAAGAATTTTTGGCAACAGCCAATGCAAAAAAGTTTGAGAAAAATATAACAGAAGGTAAGAAGTTTTTGGAAGAAAACGCAAAACGACCTGAGGTGGTTACACTTCCGAGTGGATTACAATATGAGATTTTAAAAGAAGGAAATGGTCCAAAACCAAAAGCAACTGATACAGTAACAACACATTATCATGGAACACTTATAGATGGAACGGTGTTTGATAGTTCTGTAGAAAGAAATGAACCAGCATCATTCCCAGTAAACGGCGTTATTCAAGGTTGGGTTGAAGCTCTACAATTGATGCCTGTTGGTTCAAAGTGGAAATTGTTTATTCCATCAAATTTGGCATACGGAGCAAATCCACATCCTGGTGGACCAATAGAACCTCACATGGCGTTGATTTTTGAGGTAGAGTTGTTAGCAATAAAGTAAGACACAATACAGAAACCTCCAATTGACTTTTTTTATAAAAGATGCGTGGGTTTTCAGACTAAATCGTATATTTGGGGTTGATTTTTAGAAAAAAATGAGACGATTTATTTTTTTTATTACGACATTCTTGTTTGTTTCTATCTCTCTTTTGGGACAAAAAAGTTTGATGAAACGTGCTGATGATGCACTGAAAGCAAATGAATATTCTTTTGCCATAAACAATTATAAGAGTTTGTTTGCACAAACAGAAAATGAAGACCCCAATAAGGCAATTATTGCATATAAAATTGGTTATTGCTATCGTCATATTTCAAAATCCCTTGATGCACAATTGTGGTTTCGAAAGGCAATTGACTTGAAATATCAAGATCCAATAGTGTATATGTATTGTGCTGATGCAGAACGAATGAATCAAAATTTTGATGAGGCAATTGCAAATTATGACAAATATCGAGCTCTTGTTCCAACTGATAGAAGAGCAGAAAGAGGCATTGAATCTTGTAGAACGGCAAAGAAATGGTTAAAATCACCAACAAATTACAAGATTACCAATGTGGTATATGTTAACAGCGAATATTCTGACTATTCACCTTTTTATTTATTTGATGGAAAGGGTAGTTCTATGTATTTTTCGTCATCTCGTGCTAATTCGGTAGGTGATAGAATTCACGGAGGAAGTGGACAAAGTTTTTGTGATATTTTTGCTTCCAATGAAGACGCAAAAGGGGCTTGGTCAATGCCACAAGCGCTTCCAGATCAAATCAATACAGAGTCGGAAGAAGGAACTCCTAGTTTGACTAAAGACGGTTCTCAAATGTATTATACACAATGTGAATTTGGGACAGGCAAAGGTTGTAAAGTAATGTTTTCACAAAGGGTTGGCGCATCGTGGGATAAACCGACGCAATTAAAGTTTATGGAAGGAACAGATACGAGTGATTATGTTCATCCGTGTATTTCAGCAGACGGATTGCAATTATATTTTGCATCAAATAGATCTGGAGGATATGGCGGATACGATATTTGGTATTGTACACGAACGTCTATAAATGGGAAGTGGGGGAAACCGAAAAATGTGGGTGATGTTATCAATTCCGAATGCGACGAATTGTTTCCATATTTGAGAAATGATAGCACATTGTATTTCGCATCAAATGGGCATGTGGGAATGGGTGGATTGGATATTTTTCGAGTTAATCACGATGCAAAAGGGAAGGAATATATTCTCAACTTAATGAGTCCAATAAATTCACCTTCAGATGATTATGGAATCTCGTTTAGAGATAGCTTGGAGGAAGGATATTTTAGTTCTAATAGACTTGGTGGCAAAGGATTTGATGATATTTATCATTTCTCAATTGTTAAGTTACATTATTCTGTAAAGGGTAAAGTACTTAATGAAATAACAGAGTCACCTATTGCAAATGCTACTATTAGTTTAATTGGTAGCGATGGTACATCAATAGAAGCTGTTTCCGATGCAGAGGGAAATTATGAGTTTGAATTAAATCCTCAAACTAATTATGTTCTACTTGCTATGCGCGAGGGTTATCTAAATAGTAAGTACAAGCTTTCTACGTATGGTAGAAAAGATGATAAAACATTTGATGTCAATTTATATATGACGCAACTTGATGCTTCAATAGAAGTTCCAAATGTGTTGTATGACGTGAATCGTTGGGAGTTGCGCCCAGAGTCAATAGTCTCGTTAACAAAATTGTTGGAAACATTACAAGATAATCCAAATATCGTAATTGAGTTGAGTTCAAATACCGATTATCGTGTGGGACCAAGAATGAGCAACGAAGAGTTATCACAACGTCGTGCTCAATCTGTTGTTGATTTCTTGATTTCAAAAGGAATTGATAAAAATAGATTGACAGCAAAAGGGTATGGAGCAAATAATCCAAAAGTGGTAGATCAAAAATATGCTGATTTGTATCCATTTTTGAAAATAGATGATAAGTTGACACCTGGATTTATTCAGAATTTACCAGAAAAGTCGCAACAAGAAATTTGCCATCAAATCAATCGTAGAACAGAATTTAGAGTTATTTCAACAAACTATGGAAAGTAAGATGAGAAGGTCGCTCCTTTTTATTATAACAAGTTTATTTTTGATATCATGTTCTCTCAAACAGGCAAAAAATATACAAGATTGTAAGTTTAGTTTTCAGTCTATTTCCGAACTAAAAGCAAATGATGTGTCGCTTGATGGCAGACAATCGTTAAAGGACTTGAGTCCTGTAGAGGTTGCTATGATATCAAAAGGTTTGATGACAGATATGCCGATAACATTCACAGCGCATGTCAAGATTGATAATCCCAACAATCAAAGTGCAGAATTGAGTGCATTGGAGTGGATTTTACTTATTCGTGATGTTGAAGTTGCGACGGGAGTTGTTGACGAAAAAGTAAAAATAGATGCTTATAAAAATATAGTGTTACCTCTTGAAGTTGAAACAAACACAAATGTGTTGAAGCAATTTTCTTTGTCGGAGATTAAGCAAATTATATTCAATATTGCAAATTCTAAAGGCTTGCCACAAAACTCAACTTTGAAAGTTAAACCTGCATTCGTTGTTGGAAAAACAATGATAAAAGCTCCAGCTTATTTTACAATAGATTTGAAGTAATTACAAGTTCATACATTACAATTTGATTTTGTATTTCAACAATCTTTCGTCAAGCATGTGATGAGGAATAATGGTTTTTATGCCATCGGCAATAACATTGAGTAAACCAGAACGAACATAATCTGCTCGAACAAAGAGAGAAACATTTCTTACTGGGGCTGGTTCTTCAAATGGTCGTAGATTTTGTAAATCACATTCTCGAATGAGAGGAATATGTAACTCGGGAAGTACGGTGAATCCAGAGTTTGCATTTACTGTCCGTAATAGCGTTGCTATGTTTCCTGATTCATACATAGAACTTCTTTCCGATTCGTATTCATAATAGTCTTCCAACTGCTTTTGAAAACAAATTTCGTGCTTTAGCGCCCATAATCTGTCGCGTGGCATTGTGTCAAAATTGATGAATGATTGGTTATATAGTTCATCATTAGGAGAAACATATATCCACATTTTTTCTTTGAAAAGAGGAATTTCTAATAATTGTTCGTCTTTCTTAGGTAATGACATTATGACCATATCTAGTTCAGCACTTTTGAGCATTTTGATAAGTTCGTCTCGATATAATTCACTTGCACTTATTGTAACTTCTGGAACACTATTGATGTAACTAAATAGTTCTGGAATAATGTATGGCGCAACCGTTGGAGTTACGCCTAAACGTATATGTCCAGCAACGCCATTGTGTTCTACTGTTGATAATTCTTTTAGTTGGTTGGAGTGAAACATTACTACGCGGGCTTGTTTTATAATTCTTTCTCCTGCTAATGTTGGCTTAATTGGGTGACTATTTCTATCAAAAATTTGTAAATCAAGTTCTTCTTCCAATTTGTGGACCATAGAACTTAATGTTGATTGTGTAATATTGCATGCTTCGGCTGCTTTTACAAAATGACGATATTCGTCAAGGGCAATAATGTATTCTAATTGTTGTAGAGTCATATATTTATACTATTATAGATTTTACCAAACAAACTTCTTTTTTGTATCTGAATTTTCACTTGCGAAAATTAGAATTTATTTTTTTTATAATGCAATATAATAATATTGATTTTATCAATATGTAGTTTGGAAATATGATTTGCTAATGGTTGTCAAAATCTCAAATTTTGTTTCGCATAAATGTTCGAACGGTATGCTAAAAAAGTTTAACCATTAAAATTAAAAGTTATGGAAACAAAATTTTATCGCTGCAAAACTTGTGGCAATGTGATTGTAAAAATCATAGATTCTGGGGTAACTCCTCATTGTTGCGGAAGAGAAATGGAAGAACTTGTTCCAAAGGTAAAAGATGAGTTTTTTGAAAAACATCTTCCTGTAGTAACACGAATTGACAATTGTACAATTCAAATAGAGGTTGGAAGTGTACCGCATCCAATGATGGATGAACATTACATCCAGTGGATTTTTGTAGAAACGAAAGATGGAGGTCGCTACAAAAAATTGACACCAGGAAGCAGACCATGTCTTAAATTTAGTTGCAAATGTGATCCAATAGCCGTGTATGAGTATTGTAACCTTCACGGATTGTGGAAAACGGAAATCCAATCGTGTACAAAAGAAAGTTCGTGTTCTTGTAAATAATCTATGTTTAATTAAAAAATTACGACTATGATAAGCGAAAAAATGCAAGATGCAATCAATGCTCAAATTAACAACGAAATGTGGTCGGCATATCTATATTTAGCAATGTCGGCAGATGTGTTGAATTTTGGTCTGAAAGGTATGTCACATTGGTTCCGAACACAAGCCAAAGAAGAGATGCAGCATGCATATAAATTTATGGATTATTTGGAAAGTCAATTTGCATCAATAGAACTTCATGGAATTGAAGAAACACCAACAGTGTGGGAATCACCTACATATATGTATGAATCTGCATTGCAAAACGAGCAAAAGGTAACAGATTGCATAAATAGTTTGTATTCTCTTGCTTTAAGTGAGAAAGACTATGCGACACAAGTTTTCTTACAATGGTACATAACCGAGCAAATTGAAGAAGAGGAACAAGTTCGAACAATTATAGACAATCTGAATAAGATAGGTGATGATAAAGCAAGTCTTTGTATGATTGACAAAGAATTGGGCGAACGCAAGTAGTTAGTAGAGATGGAGTTCGTTCCGACTTTACGATGATTACAGAATTTAATTAGTAGAGATACGATTGTCGTATCTCTATTTTTTGTTAGTATAAATTCGTTTCAATTCTGTATTTTTGCAAAAAAAAGATATGGAGCAACAAAGAACACTATCCGAGGTCGGCGAATTCGGGCTGATAGATATTTTAACTAAGAATTTTAAAAAACAATCTTCAACCATTTGTGGTATTGGTGATGATTGCGCTGTGTTGGAATTGAATGAAAAAGAATATCAATTGGTTACAACAGATTTGTTGATGGAAGGTGTGAATTTTGACCTTGTATATTTTCCATTAAAACACCTTGGTTATAAGGCGGTTGTTTCAAATGCTTCAGATATTTTAGCAATGAACGGAATTCCACAAAAAATGACCGTATCAATTGCAGTTTCGGCAAAATTTACAGTGAATGCGTTGGAACAATTATATGATGGAATTCGTTTGGCTTGTGAACATTATGGTATAGAATTAATTGGTGGCGATACTTCGGCATCGATGACTGGTCTTGCAATAAGTGTTTCAATGATGGGTACTGTTGATAAAGATAAAGTAACCTATCGAAAAGGAGCAAAAGTTAACGATTTGATTTGCGTTACGGGTGATTTGGGTGCTGCGTATGCAGGATTGCAAATAATGCAACGCGAGAAAGCTGTTTTTAATGGTGGGAAAGGAGGAACGCCAAAATTAGAAGGCTATGAATATGTGGTTGAGCGTCTTTTGAAACCAGAATTACCAATTACACCATTAAAAAAATTGTCGGCACAAAAACTTGTCCCAACTTCTATGATTGATATTTCTGATGGATTATCATCAGAGTTATTTCATATTTGCAAATCATCGGGTGTTGGTTGCAAAATATACGAAGAGAAAATTCCTATTGCGGAAGAAACTGGTGCTGCGTGTAAAGAATTTTCTTTAGAACCAATTATACCTGCATTGCATGGAGGAGATGATTTTGAATTGTTATTTACTATTCCCGTTTCTCAATACGAAAAGGTAAAAAATATTCAAGGGGTTTCTGTTATTGGGTCTATAACAGATGCTAATCAAGGATTAAAAATGATTTCACGTTCTTCAGATGTAATCAATTTGAAAGCACAAGGATGGAGTTAGTTGCTTGTTCACAACTATTTGAAAAGTAGAATAGATTGTATGTAAGATAAGTTTATTCTATTTGTAATTTTGCATAGTTGAAAAGATTTCGTTTTGCCAACAAGTATAGTCGATAGTAGTTCTATGGAAATGACTGAGCGTAGTACGCTCGGTGAAATTTCGTTGTTGGATGACACTGATACAATATCTCTTATAGATTATCCAATGACAAGAGGTTTCACAACATTGGAGATGTCGTCAGAGGATTCTGTTGATGTAAATGTAAGAGATACGAATATTGTTGAAGTTAAAAAATCTCAGCCAAGTATTGTTAATTTGAAAGACACAGCAACTATCAGTCAAGTAAATGTGGCTGATACAGTTGAGGGAACAACACCTTTTGCTGAATTTGGAGATAAAGTCCTACGAATAAATTATACTAAAATAGGTGATTTTGAAAATGGTTGGATTTTTTGGGGGTTATTGTTGAGTTTAATAGTTTGTGGAATAACAAAGCTCAAGTTCCCAAAACACATGTCTTCGTTGGCTTCGAATATTTTTAATTATCATACAGCGCAAAAAGATTTTGAAAAAACGGGTGAACGTTCGCAGTTGATGAGAACGATTATGCAGGTTTTGTTTGCTTTCAATGGTGGCTTGTTATCTTATTTTGCAATATCGTATTATTCTAGTGTTCATTATAATACGATGCAAGCATTGGCAATTACAGCTATTTGCATGGGCGTAATACTTGTATTATATTTCCTAAAAAAATTGTTATTCTACTGGATTGCACATATTTTCGATAGAATTTCGTATGCCGATGAATGTGTGTTCACTGTATATGTTTACAATAGAGCATTGGGCTTGTGCTTGTATCCAGTAGTGATTGCTTTAGCATTTGTGGATTCTGTAATAGTCTCAACGTCTTTTTTGTTAAAGTTGGGTTTTTTAGTTTGTGCAATCATTTATTCGTTGAGAATTTTTAGAGAAATTCAAATTAGCTTAAAGAATAAGATTTCATTTTTTTACATTTTTTTATACCTTTGCACACTCGAATTTTTACCGCTTATGTTGTTGGCAAAAGTATTAAAGAGTCTCGTTTTCACTGAATTTTTAAGTATATGAAGATAAAGAAGATATTAGTTTCACAACCAAAACCAGAAACAGAAAATTCTCCGTATTTAGAGTTTGCTCGTAAAAATAATATCCAAATATTATTTAGACCTTTTATTCACGTGGAAGCATTGCCAGTAGCTGAGTTTCGTGAACAAAAAATTTCGATACTTGACCATACTGCAGTGATGTTTACAAGTAGAACGGCAATAGATCATTTCTTTTCTATGTGTAAGGATTTGAGAATTACTATGCCTGCAGAGATGAAATATCTTTGTATTTCTGAAGCAACAGCATATTATTTACAAAAGTATGTGCAATTTCGTAAACGAAAAATCGTATTTGCCAATGGTAAATTTGACGATTTAGTAGAAATATCGAAAAAATATATAAAAGAGAAAATTCTTGTTCCTCTTTCTGATATTCATAAAGCAGAAATTCCTGAAAAATTAACGGCAGCAAATTTTAATTATACTAAGGCAATTTTTTACCGTACGGTAAGCAGTGATTTGTCAGATGTGAATATAAAAGACTACGATATTTTAGTGTTCTTTAGTCCAGCGGGAATTGCATCGTTGAAGAAGAATTTCCCAGATTTTAAACAAGAAAATACGTATATTGGTGCATTTGGAACAACAACAGGAAAAGCTGTGGTTGATGCTGGTTTCCGATTGGATATTCCTGCGCCAACAATGAAATGTCCATCAATGACATCTGCATTGGAAGACTTTGTTAAGAAAATAAAATAAGCGTGGGCTTTCTTCACGACCATAAACTTTCGTTAGAAAAAGATTTTCAGACGGTAATGCAAGGGGGTAAAACAATGGTTTTTTACCCCCTTAGATTTTCTTTTGTATTAGAAAAATCCGAGACAACAAATTTTCAAGTGGCTATTAGTGTTCCTAAAAAACGATTTCATTTCGCGGTTGATAGAAACTTAGAAAAACGTAGAATTCGGGAATGTATTCGAGCAACGTATAGAGTTGAGAATTTTAAAAATCTCTCTCTAAAGATGTTAATTGTATATTTAGATTCAAATCATCATAAACAAATAGAATTGCAACCACTTGTGGCGGAGGCATTTAAAAAGATACAACAATATGCGAAAAATCTGTAGATTGATATTTATCATACCAATTCGTGTGTATCAATTGTGTATTTCGCCATTGCTTCCTAAATCGTGCCGTTACACACCAACATGCTCTCAATATGGAATAGAAGCAATTCAGAAGTACGGAATCTTTAAAGGTGGTTGGCTTCTATTAAAACGATTACTTCGGTGCAATCCTTGGGGTGGTCATGGCTACGATCCCGTTCCCTAAAAGGAAAGATTTTCAAGTAATTCAATATAGGTATCAATACCTTGTTCTAATTCCGATTCAAAAATATATTCGTTTGCCGTGTGCGAACGCAAAGTGTCTCCTGGGCCAATTTTTAGTGATGGAAATGTTGTCATAAAAACTTGGTCAGAAAGAGTTGGTGAACCAAATATTTCTAATCCCAATTTGATACCACTTTCAACAATCGGGTGATTTTTGGAAATTGAAGATGAATTGAGTCTAAAAGAACGAGCTGTTACATCGCATTGAACCGAGCGAGAAATGGTGTTAAATAAATCTTGATTTGAATATCTTTCGTTGCTTCTAACATCAACTATAAAGGTGCATTCGCCAGGAATAACATTGTGTTGTGTCCCTGCATTTATGCACGTTACACTCATACGGACTGGTCCGAGAAATTCTGACACTTCGGGGAATTGGTACGTCTTGAACCATTCAATATCCTCCATTGCTTTGTAAATTGCGTTTATTCCATTGGCGTGAGCTGCATGGCCCGCTTTCCCTTTTGATTTACAGTCAAGAACCATTAAGCCTTTTTCTGCAATAGCCATTTTCAATCCTGTTGGCTCTCCAACTATTCCAAATGATATTTTGGGTAGTGTTGGAATAACGCATTCCAAGCCATTTTTTCCTGAAACTTCTTCTTCGGCAGAGGCAACCAATATTAAATTGAAAGGATTATTTAATTCATTGAAATGTAGGAATGTAAAAATAAGAGAAACCAACGAAGCTCCAGCATCGTTACTCCCAAGTCCAATAATTTTACCGTTATCGCAAATTGCATTGAATGGATCACTATTCCATCCATCTCCAGGTTTAACCGTGTCGTGGTGAGAATTTAGAAGTATGGTTGGTTTACTCGAATCAAAATTGTTTGAGCGTACAATTACGTTGTTTTCAATTCGTTGTGCTTCAATAGAATGTTTTTTGAAAAATTTACATAATAGTTCCGCTGTTCCAGATTCATTTCTCGAAATAGAAAATGTTTCGACTAAAGAAATTAATAAATTTTTTGCTTGTTCAAATATTTCTGCTTGCATCGTAATTTTTTTGTAAATGTACAAAATCATTAGATTATTAGAAATAAGATTGGTAATGATATACATTTTGATTGCAATTTAGTTGTCAGTTGCCAGACGAATTTCTTTGTGTAATCATCTTACTATTAAGGAAATCAAACTGAAAACTGATTACGGATACCTAATTACAAATGATTGTGTTACTAACTTGTATTTTGTTTCCATAAGATTTCTATCTTTGCAATAGAACAATTTATGCCGATGGATTCAAAAAGTTTATTTAAGACGGCTCAACCAAAGTCAATAATGGTTGTTGGCGATATAATGCTTGATTCATATATTTGGGGAAGTGTTGATAGAATTTCGCCAGAAGCTCCAGTACCAGTCGTAAATGTTGACTCAACTGAAGATAGACTTGGCGGCGCTGCAAATGTTGTGAAAAATATTGCTTCGCTTGGAATGAAACCAATCCTTTGTAGTGTGGTTGGAGATGATGAACCAGGTAAAAAATTCTTTGAAATATTGCGTCAACGAAATATAACTTCTGAGTATTGTGTTGTTGATACTAATCGAAAAACAACTATAAAAACACGAGTGATTTGTGGAAAACAACAAATGCTTCGAGTTGATACGGAACAAACCGATGTTATTTCTGTAGATTGTACTGAAAAATTACAAAAATCAATACAAAAAGCTATACAGCGAGAGTCGATTTCTGCAATAATATTACAGGATTACGATAAGGGTGTTTTTTCAAAAAATTTAATTGATTTTGTTGTCTCGGAGGCAAAACAAAATAGTATTCCTGTTTTGGTTGACCCCAAAAAACGCAATTTTAACGAATTTAAAAATGTAACACTTTTCAAACCAAATTTCAAAGAATTTACAGAGGGGTTGGGAAAATCGTGTAAAAAGAATGATAGTGAAGCCTTGTTTGGATTGGCAAAAGAATTTATGTCTGTTCAAAACATTGACACAATGATGATTACACTTTCGGAGTTGGGAATTTTTGTTGCTGACAAGAATCATTATGTTCAAATTCCAACACAAGTTCGCCACGTTGCCGATGTGTCTGGCGCTGGAGATACAGTAATAAGTACAGCTTCTGTGTGTTATGTTCTTGGTTTGCCGATAGAAGAAATTGCACGAATTTCAAATATTGCGGGAGGTTTAGTATGTGAACAACCAGGTGTGGTAACGATAGAAAAAGAACAACTTTTAAATTATATATAATGGCTTCAATATTAGTTGTTGACGATGAACGAGCAATTCGTAATTCACTCAAGGAAATTCTTGAATACGAAGATTATAAAGTTGAGGTTGCTGAAAATGGAGCAGAAGCTCTACAAAAGGTACAAACAGGTAAGTTTGATTTGATTTTTTCAGATATTAAGATGCCAGAAATGGATGGTATTACATTTTTGGAAGCAGTCTTAAACGAACGAGGTGATTTGCCTATTGTTATGATGTCGGGACACGCTGAAATAGACATTGCGGTAAAATCAATAAAATTAGGCGCCTACGATTTCATATCTAAACCATTGGATATGAATAGAATATTGGTGACGGTTCGAAATGCATTGGACAAGAAAAATCTTGTTCAAGAAACTAAGATGTTGAAGAAGAAAATCAACAACAAATATCAAATGATTGGAGAATCGGCACCATTAAAAAAGATTTTTGACATTGTTGGAAAAGTTGCTCCAACAGATGCTCGTGTTTTAATAACTGGACCGAATGGATCTGGTAAAGAGTTAGTTGCTCGTGCATTACACGAACAAAGTAATAGAAAAGATGCTCCATTTGTTGAGGTTAATTGTGCTGCAATACCTTCGGAACTTATTGAAAGTGAATTGTTTGGACATGAAAAGGGAGCATTTACTTCGGCAATAAAAACTCGTATTGGAAAATTTGAACAAGCCGATGGTGGAACATTATTCCTTGATGAAATTGGAGATATGAGTTTGTCGGCTCAGGCAAAGGTGTTGCGCGCATTACAAGAACAAAAAATTACTCGCGTTGGTAGCGATAAAGATATTTCTGTTGATGTTCGTGTATTAGCAGCAACAAATAAAAATATGAAGGAAGAAATAGACGAAAAACGCTTTAGAGAAGACTTGTACCATCGTTTGAGCGTAATCTTGATAAAAGTTCCTTCGCTTGCTGAACGAATTGAGGATATTCCTTTGTTGGCTGAACATTTTGTAAATGAGTCTTGTAAGGAAATGGGCGTTCCTAAAAAATCTATTTCTGAAGCTGCAATACAAAAATTACAAACGTATTCGTGGACGGGAAATATTCGAGAATTTCGTAATGTGATAGAACGATTGGTTATTTTGAGCGGTAAAACGATAGAAGAATCCGACGTTGAATTATATACGCAACCGCTGTAGAGAGTTAAGAGTTAAGAATTAAGAGATAAGAGATAAGAATTATCCTAACATCTGACATCTGATACCTGACAACTGATACCTGACAACTAAACCAATGGATAAATTAGCATCTTTCAAAAATTTGATTTTGTCTGTTACCGAGGCAGATGAATTAATAGATGCTTTGAATACAGAACGGCAAACGAGTATTCGTATTAATCCGTTGAAGATGAGTGGTTTGAAGTTGCCTAATGTTCCGTGGTGCGAAAATGGTTTTTATGTAGAAAAACGACCAATTTTTACGTTAGATCCTCGATTCCATTCTGGACAATACTATGTACAAGAGGCATCGTCTATGTTTTTGGAACAAGTTGTGAAACCATTGGCAACAAGGCAATTGCGTGTTTTAGATTTATGTGCTGCACCTGGTGGAAAATCAACATTGTTGCTATCGTTGTTAACGCCAGATTCCTTACTTGTAGCAAATGAAGTGATACGGAGTAGATCTCAAATTTTGTCGGAAAATATTCAAAAATGGGGATTCCAAAACTGTATTGTAACCAACAATGACCCAAAAGATTTTTCATCTCTTCGAGGATATTTTGATTTAATTCTTGTTGATGCTCCCTGCTCGGGCGAGGGAATGTTTCGTAAAGATGATAAGGCCTTTGAAGAATGGTCTCCAGAACACGTTGATTTGTGTAGTAAACGACAATATAGAATTTTAAGTGATATTTGGGATTGTCTTGCTCCAAATGGAACACTGATATATAGCACGTGTACGTTTAATGAGTCGGAAAATGAAGATGTTGTTTCTCGTTTTGTAACTGAAAATTCTGCACAATGTAAACGCGTTTTATTGCAAAAAGAATGGAATATAACAGAACGAGAAAAAGCAAATGCTATTTCGTATCGTTTTTTTCCGCATAAAACGAAAGGTGAAGGATTTTCGGTCTCTGTAATTGAGAAAAAAGATGGTCCAGAATTTTCGTATTCTAAAAAAATATCATTGCCAAAGGAATTTGCCATTTTGTCAAATAAAAAGAGTATAGAGTTTTATCCATATATAAAAAATAGAGAAGACTGTATTTTTTCAGATTGGAAAAATCGTGTTTTCTCGGTTTCAAAGCATATAGAATTTGACTTTCAAACACTTGCATCGAAATGTTCTGTTGTTCACGCAGGAATGCCTATTGCCGAACAGATTGGAAATAAAATAAATCCATTGTCGTCATTGGCATTTTCTATAAATTATAGTAATTGTTTGCCAACAGAATCGGTTGATTTGCCAACGGCAGTTCGATATTTCAAAAAAGAAACTATATCGTTGCCAAGTTCACAAAAAGGTTGGATTTGCCTTGAATTTCAAGAAAAGCCAATTGGTTTTGTGAAAAATATTGGTAATCGAGCTAATAATTCGTATCCGCAAGAATGGGCAATAAAAATGAACGTAGATTACGATAAATTGGAATTGCCTTTTTAATTTGTAACCACGAATTACACGAATTTTCACGAAACCGTCATATTGAACATAACGCAGTGTAGTGAAAGATCTATTCCCACGAATAGAAAAATCTGGTTAAATCTAAATGCCGTAGGCATTAACCATTGGTAGAAATGATTAGGTTAAAGAAATATTATTTCCGTAGGAAATGACAATGTATTATGTTAATCCCTACGGGATTTGAAAGTGAAGGGTGAAATGTTATTCTACCAAAAGTTATTTCCTAACGGAAATAATTCGTGTTTTTTCGGGTCAATTTGTGGTTGTTATATACAATACCATGAAGTCGTCATATTGAACATAACGCAGTGTAGTGAAAGATCTATTCCCATATATATTTCTTATGCTTCCATTTTTTTTATTAGTTTATTTTTTATCTTTGTGAAGTAAATAAATGAGATTTTTGGGTAAAAATAGAATGTTGAATTTTTTTGATGGAAAATCACGTACAATATTGGGTAGAGTTGGCTGATTATGATTTAGAAACTGCCGATGCAATGTTTGTAACAAAACGTTGGATGTACGTGGGATTTATGTGCCATCAATCCATAGAAAAAACATTGAAGGCGTATTGGTGTAAATCGCAACCAGAAGATCCACCATACGTACACAATTTATTGCGATTGTCGCAGGGCAGTGGCTTGACAGAATTTATGACAGAGGAACAAGTTCGTTTTATTTCGGAAATGATGCCGTTGAATATTGAGGCACGGTATCCATCTTATAAACAAGAACTGATAAAAATTCTTAGCGAGGAATATTGTAAGTTGATGATAGAACGAACAAAAACATTTGTGCAATGGATAAAAGAGAAGTTATAGAAATTGTACGAAATTACAAAACGTCAATTGAAGGTATGTTTTGTAATCCAAAGGTGTATTTGTTTGGGTCGTACACTAATGGCACAGCGACAAAGGATAGCGATATAGATGTTGCTGTAGTTGTTGATTCTATTGGTGATGATTGGATGGAAAAAACAACATTTTTATGGCAAAAGACCATGAATGTTAATACTTTAATAGAGCCAGTGCTTATTGATGCCACTAAATCTTCTCCGTTATATACTGAAATTTTACAGCATGGCATTGCGATATGATGAATTTTACATTATGATGGATAAGAAACGATTGAATATAATTTTTCAAAAAAATATTAAAAATTATTTGGATTTTCCAAATACTTGTATAAACACACACACACACACACACACACACACACACTATATATAGTGTAACCCTTATTATTTTTGAATTCTGTGGCGACTTTCTGGCGAGGGCTGGGAGGTCGCTTTTTTGTTTAATGCTAAATTAATACAAATAATTATGAAACATTTCTTTAAAACAATTGCCATGTTCTGCCTAGGTGCATGTACGATGGCATCGTGTGGTGACGAGGAAACACCGACAAAACAAGAGAATCCTAAGTTGGAGGTATCTAAAAGTGAATTAGGATTTTCAAAGAATGCGGAGTCAAAAGTGGTAACCATAACAACAAACAGTACTTGGTATGTTGAAAACAATTCCGACTGGATCAGCATTTCTCCAATGGGTGGAAAGGGTAACGGTGCGATTACTGTTTCTGTATCCCAAAACGCAAGCGGTCAATCTCGTGAATCGTATTTCTCAGTTGCAATAGATTCCGATTCAAAAGTTATTGCGGTTTCGCAATCTGCAACGGATACTCCTGCAGAGGAGAATAATGGAGAAGAGACTGGAGGCAATAACGGAGAACAAGGCAATGTTACGATAGAAAATGGAGCAATACAAGCAGCATTCTCTATTTCAGCGACAGAACAAGTATATTTTAGCCAAGGCAACTTACAATATCAGGCAAGCACAAAGACATGGCGTTTTGCAGAACACCAATATGATATGATAGGTGATACAAATAAAAACATTTCTTCTACGTATAGCGATTATATAGATTTGTTCGGTTGGGGAACGAGTGGTTGGAATAGCGGAGCCAATGCGTACCAACCATATTCAACAAGTACGGATTATGGAGATTATTATCCAGGTGGTTCATACACTAATAATTTAACTGGCAGTTATGCCAATGCAGACTGGGGTGTGTACAACAAGATAAGCAACGGTGGAAACACCGCAGGACAATGGAGAACACTAACGTATGAAGAGTGGGAATATCTATTGAACACAAGAACCGATGCAAGTGCGTTGAAAGGTTCCGCAACAGTAAATGGTGTAACGGGAATGATATTGTTGCCGGACAACTGGACAACGCCAGAGGGTATTACATTCATGAATGGAATGAATGGTTTTAACAGCAATACATACACCACAAGTGACTGGGCAAAGATGGAAGCTAACGGTGCTGTTTTTCTTCCTGCTGCGGGCTACCGTTACGGTTCGGATGTTTACAACGTGGGTTCCGACGGGGGCTACTGGTCTTCGTCTGCGTACTACAACAGCAACGCCTACTACCTGTACTTCGATGGCGGCAGTGCCTACATGGACAACAACGGCCGCTACGACGGTCGGTCTGTGCGCCTTGTGCGGGGGGTAAATTAAGAGTTAAGAAGTAAGAATTAAGAGTTAAGAGATAAGGGATAAGAGATAAGAGTTGGAGGGGATATCTCTTCAACAAATACAAACGCAGAATTCCAATGGGGTTCTGCGTTTTTTATGGTCGGAAGCCAATAGATTACGTGCATTTCTTTTGTCGCAGTAAGAAATAAATAAAGAAAACATTCGTATCTTTGCAGGCGTTAAAACCACTAATTATAGTCATGTTTAAGAAACCCTATACAAAGGAAATTCGTGCCTCATTGTACAAGTATTTTCTCTATTGCGTTGTTTACTGGAAACATCATGGTTTTTCCATACAAACGGGAGGATATCTTGTAACTCAAAGAAAAAGAATACGAGAATCCCGAAAAAGTAAAAATGAGAAGGCGAAATATGCGAAAGAACACGAGATGTGTTTGGTACTCAAAACACATGGATACAAAGTAGAACACTTATCCGACAAAAAAGTTGAGGGTTCATACGATATAACCATAAATGGTATTCCCGCTGATTTAAAAAGAATGCAGGGCTGTACCAATATTGAGAAAAAAGCAAAACATTCTATCAAAAAGCAAGGTGCCCGTTGTATTGTCTTTCAGTTTGATAACTGGAATGAAAATTTTCGTGCAGAAATTAACAACATACAACGAAAAGGTATTCATGGATATTATTTTCTCACAAAAGATACAAGTCTTTTACATGAGTACTAAAAAACAACCCCAATCGTGTTCTGATTGGGGGACCTGTACGGGTTGCAATTGCAACACCGCCACTTTTTTACAAAGATAAAATAAAATCTTCGTTTGTCAAGAAAATACATGTTTTTCTTTGTCCTTTTGGCATGGAAATGAAGCGTATTATTAACCATTCATTTTGTGCAACCCTTACAAGGTTGAATTATCGAGAATTGTACATCTTCTATTGATATGAAAGCCCGCTGGGCTTTTAAACAAATTTTTAATCACTAAAAACTAATCACTATTTTACTATCTTTGCCGTACCCCAAATAACGAATCAAAAGAAGTGAATATGGAGAAGCAGTCGGCAAGTACAGGAGAGATAATTCTCTACAATGTAAATGAGAAAATTAGTTTAGAAGTCCATTTGGAGCAGGAGACGGTGTGGCTTTCTCAAAGTCAGATGGCGGAGTTGTTTCAAACATCAAGAACAAATATTGTTGAACATATTCTTCACATTTATGAAGAAGGAGAATTGATACCTGATTCAACTTGTCGGAATTTCCGACAGGTTCGCCAAGAAGGAAACAGAATGGTTTCGCGAGACATGCCTTTTTATAATCTTGATATGATTATTTCAATCGGATATCGTGTAAAATCAATCATTGCGACTCGTTTTCGACAATGGGCAAATGAAGTCTTAAAAAACTATTTGATGCAAGGATATTTGTTTAATCAGAGATTATTGCAAGTCGAAACTACGTTAGAAAAACACCAAAAACAATTAAATAATCACGAAGAAAAAATTGATTTTTTTGTTCAAACTTCATTGCCACCACATCAAGGAATTTTTTATAACGGACAAATTTTTGATGCATACAAATTTGCAAACGATTTAATCCGTTCTGCAAACCGAAGAATCATATTGATAGACAATTATATAGACGATACGGTTCTTACGATGTTTGACAAACGAAAAGAACAAGTTGAAGCTACAATCTACACTGCTCAAATTTCCAAACAATTGCAATTGGACATTGTTTTAATCACTAATCGTTAATCACTAAAAACTAATCACTATTTTACTATCTTTGCCGTACCCCAAATAACGAATCAAAAGAAGTGAATATGGAAAAGCAGTCGGCAAGTACAGGAGAAATAATTCTCTACAATGTAAATGAGAAAATCAGTTTAGAAGTCCATTTGGAGCAGGAGACGGTGTGGCTTTCACAAAGCCAGATGGCGGAGTTGTTTGGACGTGAACGTAGTGTTATCGCAAAACATATTTCAAATATATTTAAGGAGCATGAATTGGATGCAAATTTGGTATGTGCAAATTTTGCACATACCACACCACATGGGTTTTATGTTGGGAAAAGTCAAACGCAAATGGTTACATATTATAATCTTGATGTAATAATCTCTGTAGGATATCGTGTAAAATCGCATAGAGGTGTGCTCTTTCGTCAGTGGGCAACCAAGACATTAAAAGAATTTCTTCTTCGTGGCTATGCTATAAATTATCGCATTGAACACCTTGAGAAAACAGTAGCACAACATTCCGAGCAGATAGAATTTTTTGTGAAACACGCACTTCCGCCACAGGAAGGAATTTTTTATAACGGTCAAATTTTTGATGCATACAAATTTGCAAACGATTTAATCCGTTCTGCAAACCGAAGAATCATATTGATAGACAATTATATAGACGATACGGTTCTTACGATGTTTGACAAACGAAAAGAACAAGTTGAAGCTACAATCTGTACCGCTCAAATTTCCAAACAATTGCAATTGGACATTGCCAAACACAACGAGCAATATCGTCCTATTGAGGTACAAATTTTCCGTCAATCGCACGACCGATTTCTTATAGTTGACGATGTCGTTTACCTAATTGGCGCAAGTTTGAAAGATTTAGGCAAGAAGATGTTCGCATTTAGCAAATTGGAAATTTGCGCAGATGAATTTATTAATCAATTGCAAATCAGCGAGAAGAGATAAGAAATAAGAGTTAAGAGATAAGAATTAAGAGATAAGGGATAAGAGATAAGAGTTGGAGGGTTGTAAATGCCTAAATAAGCTTGACCGAAATTCAACTTAATTTAATTTCAAATCATTTAATTTTCAATTTGTAAAGATAGCATTTTTTCGTAATCAGCTGGTGTAAGGTAATTTAATTTACAA
>JAZRVS010000164.1:0-18660 GCA_045599365.1 Bacteroidales bacterium | reverse complement strand
ATTGTAATCTGCATAAAGAGAAAAAATGTCGTTGCTTCCTAAATTGTGTAACAAACTCCAGTCTCCATTCCTAAATCGGTATATAGATTGTTTTACGTCTCCTATAATGAGTGAGGAACCATAACTTTCGCCTAAAACATTTTGAACAAGCGGTTTGAAATTTTCCCATTGTAATTTTGACGTGTCCTGAAATTCGTCAATCATAATATGTTTGATTCTTTGACCAATTTTTTCATAAACGAATGGAGTTGAATTTCCGTCAATAATATCTGTTAAAAATTTATTGGCAAACGATAGAATAAAGGCATTTTCTTCGCGGCAATACTTATCCAATTCTTCTTGTACGTAGTGAGAAAGAGTAATTCCTTTTTGATTGTCAAGAAGTAGTTTGGCTGAATTGTGTTCTTTAAGATGATTGTATAGTTCTAATAATTTGTCTCTAAATCCATTGTCAAATAGGTTATCAAGACTGGGGTTATATTTTTTTTTGCCATTCCAAATAACGTGGTTGTCTTGAGTGGCATTATATACTATGGAAATGTTTGGCTTTTTACCTAAGATATTCTCTCGTAATTTTTTTGTAAAATCTGTGGAGTCTGCGGAAAAACCATTGTCAGTTAGTAATTTACACAAATCGTCTTGACAGTTTTTAATACATTCTTTTTCTTTTGATAATATTTCCTTTTGCTCTTTGAAAAATGTTTCAGTTTTAGCTAAGATATCTTTTCGCATATCTTCGGATATTGTTTCTGGATATGCGTTTTGGTAGAGTTCGGTAAAAATTTTCTTGCTTTCGTTTTTAATAATCTTTTTGAATGAAGTTGTTTTTCCTTCTTCTAAATCGGAAGTAACAAAGTCAACAATAATTTGATGAAGTTCTTCATTGTCAATAGAATTAACGAGTAGATTTTTTATAACATTATCCAAGATAATATCGGTACTTAGTTCGATATTGAATTTTGGTTGCAGGCGTAAGTCCTTGGCAAAACTTTTCAAAATTCTTTGAGTAAAAGAATCTATGGTTTCAACGTAGAAGAACGAATAATTGTGAAGAATTTCTTTGCAAAGTTGTTTTGCGTATTCTTTTATTTTGTCTGCACTAAGTTTGTCCTTGCCAGTAAACGAAGAATCGTTCAGTAGTCTTGTCTCGTAATCAGGATATTGTCCATTAGAAAGTTTGTATAACGCTTTGAGAATACGTTCTTTCATCTCATTGCTTGCATTGTTAGTAAATGTAACGGCAAGGATGTCGCTACTTGCAGGCAGATTGTTGTTTTTGTGCAATAGATTTTTGAAAAGTAATACAATGTAATTGTATGTAAGAGTGAATGTCTTGCCAGAGCCAGCTGACGCTTTGTAAATATGAAGAGACTTATTTGTATTTTCCATTGTGTAAATTTTTTCATAAATATACGAGATAATTAAGAAAGCGCAAGTTGTTTTTTTGAACTTATCAAAAGATATTAACACGCAGTTGGTTGTAAAAAATTATTATCTACTTTTGAATGCGTAAAATTTTGAAATGATATAACTATGAAATTAAGCAAGATTGCGTTTTTATTGGGTCTGTTAATCGTTAGTACAACAGCATTCGCACAGTATGATGATGATGAAACAATTCAATCGAGAAAATCTACACATAAAAAGGAGAAAGTTTCATCTCCGAAAGTTTCTCATGAGAATAAGAAACAAATGAAACAACAAGATAACTTCAAATCAAGTGTGAATAAAACGACACACATGAGTAAGAAGGAACAAGCAAAGTTGCAAGCAAAAAAACAAAAAGAACGCGAAAATCGGTATGATAGTAATCGTAGTCGTATGCAAAATAAGCAAACGGTAAAGCGTATGAAACAAAATGAGAAAAATTCATATCGATATAATTCCCAAAAAGGAAAGTCGTGGGAGAAACGGAATAAGAAAGCTCAAAATTCAAAAGCAAGGAAGGCTTCGGCAAAACGAGCTAAACAGTTAGAAAAGAAACAGGATGAGGCTCGCGAAAGATACGAGAATAAGGACTATAAACCTGGAGAACGTAAAACGACAAAAAAGGGAAAAATAAGAGAGTTCTACAATCCGTTTAAACGCGACAAAAGGAAATAATGAGAAGAGTATTGGGGATATTGGTCGCGCTCATCCTCGCTATAGCAACATTAGCGCAGGATTGCGAATCCCTTTATTCACAATCTCTTAAATTGTATGACAAAAAAGACTATTTGGCATCACTCACAATGCTGGATAGTCTTTCTATTATGTGTGCACCTACAACAACGTATTACATTCATCGTGCGAAGTGTTGTCAAGCTCTCAAGTCTGACAAGGCAATGCTTGATGCATTAAATGCTGCAATTTTACTCGATGATAAGTGTATTGCAGCATGGGCAATGAAGGCTCAATTAGAATTTGACAAAGGTATGTACCAGTTGGCAATAGCGAGTTACGAAAAACTATTGTTGCTCATCCCAGTCATGGATTCTACGGTAAAAATGTATCAAACAAATTTGAGTGCTCTATATGTCTTGACAAATCAAAACGATAAAGCATTTGAGTTCTTATGGGATTTGTGTCATCAAAATCAAACAGATATTCAATTACTAACAAATCTCTCTGCTAGTGCTATATATACGCAAAGATTTGATGAAGCTGAATGGGCTTTGAATAATATTCTTTCCATTGACAAAAAGAATATCATGGGATTGACGAATCTCGGTCTGTGTAAAAGTGAAAAACAAGATTACAAAGGTGCAATACAATGCTACAATAAATCATTGCACATTAATCTTGAAGCCTATACTTTGAATAATCGTGGATATGCATATTATATGCTCGGAAAGTATGAGAAGGCTTTGAGAGATATCAATCATTCTCTTCAATTAGATGCCTCAAATTCTTTTGCGTATAAAAATCGTGCGTTGGTATATTTCAAATTACATAATCCAGATGCGTGTAATGATTTGCAGACCGCATTAGACAAGGGTTTTACTGAAATGTATGGAGACGAAGTTTTGAAACTTCAGCAAGAATATTGTAACTAATTTGCTATGGAAGAAAAGCAACTTTTTTTGATTGACGGACACGCAATATTGTATCGTTCGTATTATGCGTTTATTAATGCACCTCGAATCAATACCAAAGGCGTAAATACATCGGCTATTTTCGGCTTTGTTAATACGCTTAATGATTTAATTACGAAGCAAAAACCTACGCATATTGGAGTCGTTTTTGATCCAAAAGGAAAAACATTCCGTCACGAAATGTATGAAGCCTATAAAGCAAATCGTCAGGCATCTCCAGAAGATTTGAAAGCGGCTATTCCAGAAGTGATAGAAATTGTACAAGCAATGAATATCCCTGTAATACAAATAGAGGGTTATGAGGCCGATGATGTGATAGGAACATTGTCTAAGCAAGCCGCGCGCGAAGGATTTATGGTTTATATGGTAACACCCGATAAGGATTATGCTCAACTCGTAGAAGACAAAATTTATATGTATCGACTTGGTCATACGGGAATTGACATCATGGGACCACAACAAGTAGCTGAGAAGTTTAGTGTTAAACGTCCAGAACAAGTTATTGATTTGCTTGGACTTTGGGGAGATAGTTCCGATAATATTCCTGGTGCACCTGGTGTTGGAGAAAAAACGGCAAAGCAGCTGATTGCTCAATTCGATAGTATTGAAGGTATGTATGAACATATTGAGCAATTGAAAGGGAAACAAAAGGAAAAGATTGAAAATGCAAAGGAGCAAGTGCTTTTGTCTAAACGACTTGCAACTATTTGTACGGAGGTCCCTATCTCTTTCAATGATTATAATTTTGAAAAAGAAAATTATAATAACGAATTGTTACAAGCAAAATTCAAAGAATTAGAATTTTTTGGATTAGTACAAAAAATGTTGCAAACAAAAGTTGAACCACAAAAGGTAATCAAACCTGTCGCTAAACCTAGCGTATCTTCACAATTAGACTTATTTGCGCAACCAGAAAAAAATATTGTTCAGCAGTCAACGATACAAAATTCATATCGTTACAAATTAGTTACAGATTTGGATTCATTTGTAAAAATTGTATCTAAGCAATTGACGTTTTCTTTTGCGTTACGTGGAGACTCGTCTGAAACTGTTGATGCAAAATTGGTTGGAATCGCATTTTCATGGTCTAACAATGAGTCGTTTTATTTACCATTCCCAGCAAATAATCTGGAGGTTCAAAATTATATAGATAAAATCAAACCAATATTTGCGAGTTGTAATACGAAAATAACGTATGATGCAAAGTATTCCATTTCAATTCTTTCAAAATATGGTGTTTCAATAGGTGGAAAAATACTGGATGTTATGCTTGCTCATTATATTTTACAACCAGAGGCAAGTCATTCTCTTACGTCCATTGCTCGTCAATTTTTAGATGTGGAATTGTGTAGAATAGAAGATATTGTCGGGAAAAAAGTGGGACAATTTTCGTTCTCGGAATTGACAATGGAACAAATGAAAAATTACCTTGGAGAACAAGTTTCAATTGCGTTACAGTTGATGCCAATTCTTGAAAAAAACTTACAAGACTTTAATCAATATGAACTATTTGCATCTATTGAATGTCCACTTGCCGCGGTGTTGAGTGATATGGAAATGTCAGGTGTTCGTATAGACTCGAATGCTTTACAAGAATCCTCAAAGACAATTTCTTCTGCTGTTTCAAAAATTGAAGAACAAATTTATGGATATGCGGGAGAACGCTTCAATGTCGGTTCTCCAAAACAATTAGGAGAAATTTTATTTGACAAATTAGAGATAACAGAGAAGGCAAAAAAGACAAAAACGAAACAATATGCTACTGGAGAAGAAGTGCTTGATAAACTAAAAAATGCTCATCCAATAGTTCCATTAATATTGGAATTTCGCGAGATGAAAAAATTATTGTCAACGTACATTGATAGTTTTCCGTTGCTGGTGAATTCTCGTACAGGAAATATTCATGCAACATTTAATCAAGCGGTTGTTGCAACGGGTCGTTTGAGTTCAACGAATCCAAATTTGCAAAACATACCTGTTCGTACACCAATGGGGCGAGAAATCCGAAAGGTATTTATTCCATCACAACCTGATAATTGTTTTTTGTCGGCTGATTACTCACAAATAGAACTCCGAATAATTGCTCATTTTTCTGAAGATGAGCATTTTATAGCAGCATTTAAAAATGGAGAGGATATTCACGCTGCAACAGCTGCAAAAATTTATGGCTTACCTATTTCAGAGGTAACTTCGGATCAGCGTCGAAAAGCTAAATCTGCAAATTTTGCTATTTCGTATGGAACAACTGCTTTTGGTTTGTCTCAAACATTGGATATTCCTCGGAAAGAGGCTCAAGAATTGATAGATAGTTACTACCAAAATTATCCAAAAGTAAAGGCTTTAATGGATTCCTACATTCACTCTGCTCGGGAGAAAGGATATGTCGAAACTATGTTCCATAGACGTCGTTATACGCCAGATATTAATTCACAAAATGCGACAATACGTGGGGTAGCAGAACGAAATGCTATAAATGCCCCAATTCAAGGTACCGCAGCCGATATTATTAAGATTGCGATGATTCGTATTCACGAAAAGATGGTATCAATGAAATTGAAAAGTAAAATGATTTTGCAGGTTCACGATGAATTGAATTTTGATGTGTATCCAGAAGAATTGGAAACGATGAAACAAATTGTTTCTAATGAGATGCAAAATGCTGTTTCATTGAAAGTTCCTCTAATTGCTGAAATGGGCGTGGGGAAAAATTGGTTAGAAGCACATTAGGAGTTAAGAATTAAGAAATAAGAATTAAGAGAAATTCTAAAGATGTAGTGTAGAGATGGCGATTTATTGCGTCTTTCTTAAGAATTACGAATTGACAAGACTGTCCCAAAAAAAATAAAAGTAAATTCTAAAGTAATTCATACATTTTTTATAAATTTGTTCGCTTAATGAATTCAAGTATAATTTAAACAGATTTAATATGGTTTATTCTAACGAAGTACAACACATGTGCGTTGTACAAAAAGGTCCAAAACACGGACCAGCTCCAATTCCTGAAGAAGGAAAGTGGGTTAAGGCTACAGAAATAAAAGATATCTCTGGTTTTACTCATGGTATTGGATGGTGCGCTCCACAACAAGGAGCTTGTAAATTGTCTTTGAACGTAAAAGAAGGCGTTATTGTTGAAGCTCTTGTTGAAACAATTGGTTGCTCAGGTATGACTCACTCAGCTGCAATGGCTGCTGAAATCCTTCAAGGCAAAACATTGTTGGAAGCTTTGAATACTGACTTAGTATGCGACGCTATCAATACTGCAATGCGTGAATTGTTTTTGCAAATCGTGTATGGTCGTACACAATCAGCTTTCTCTGAAGGCGGTTTGGTTGTAGGTGCGGGTTTGGAAGACCTTGGTAAAGGACTACGTAGCCAAGTAGGTACTTTGTACGGAACAAAAGAAAAAGGTGTTCGTTACCTTGAAATGGCTGAAGGTTATATTAACAAAATTTTCATGGACAAAGATGACCAAGTTTGCGGATATGAATTCGTTCACCTTGGTAAATTCATGGAAGAAATCAAAAAAGGCACTGATGCTAACGAAGCATTGAAGAAAGTAACTGGTACTTATGGTCGTGTTACTGCTGAACAAGGTGCTGTAAAATCTATTGATCCACGTAAAGAATAGGAGGAAGCATTATGATAAGAGAAGTAAAATACGAGTCTCAAGACCGTCGTGAAAAACAAGTTAATGCAGCATTGAACGCTTACGGAATCAAAGATTTGGCTGAAGCAAACGCAATCTGCGAAAAATATGGCATCGATCCTTATAAAGCTTGTGAAGAAACTCAACCAATTTGTTTCGAAAATGCAAAATGGGCATACGTAGCTGGTTGTGCTATCGCAATTAAAGATGCAGAAAAAACAGGTGATAAAAGTGCAGTAAAAGCTGCTGAAAATATCGGTATTGGTTTGCAAGCATTCTGTATCCCTGGTTCAGTTGCTGATGACCGTAAAGTTGGTTTGGGTCATGGTAATTTGGCTGCTCGTTTGTTGAGTGAAGAAACTAAATGTTTCGCTTTCTTGGCTGGTCACGAATCATTTGCTGCTGCTGAAGGTGCAATCAAAATCGCTGCTAAAGCCGACAAAGTACGTAAAGAACCTCTACGTGTTATTTTGAATGGTCTTGGTAAAGACGCTGCTCAAATCATCAGCCGTATCAATGGTTTTACATACGTACAAACTCAATTCGATTACTACACTGGTGAAGTAAAAGAAGTTAAGAGAGTTGCTTATAGCGAAGGTCCACGTGCAAAAGTTAACTGCTATGGTGCTGATGACGTTCGCGAAGGTGTTGCTATTATGTGGAAAGAAGGTGTTGATGTTTCTATTACAGGTAACTCAACTAACCCAACTCGTTTCCAACACCCAGTTGCTGGTACTTACAAGAAAGAAAGAGTATTAGCAGGCAAACCTTATTTCTCGGTTGCTTCAGGTGGTGGAACAGGTCGTACATTGCACCCAGATAATATGGCTGCAGGACCTGCATCATACGGTATGACTGATACAATGGGTCGTATGCACTCTGATGCTCAATTCGCAGGATCTTCTTCAGTTCCAGCTCACGTTGAAATGATGGGATTCTTAGGAATTGGTAATAACCCAATGGTTGGTTGTACAGTTGCTTGTGCAGTTGACGTTGCAACAGCTTTGAAATAATAATTTCAATCCGTATACGATGAAAAGGTTGTCAATTTAGACAACCTTTTCTTTTCGTAAATATTCGTTCTTTTAAAACTATTTCGTGGAAGTAGTTTTTTGTAGATTTTAGTAGATACTGATAAAGGGACTATCCCATTTATGTATAATACACACATTCAAATATATACGCGAAGATTGAATTATAAACTGCTTGTGTTTATCTTTTTTTGTTTTGTGTCGAGATATACTTTTGCTCAAGAAGTTCACTTTTCTCAATTTTATGCAAATCCTTTAGCCATAAATCCCGCACAAACGGCGTGGTATAATGGCAATGTGCGAGTGAATTGTATGTTTCGGGATCAGTGGCGAGCAATAGATAGAAAACCTTTTCAAACGATAAGTTTTAGTGCAGAAAAGCAATTCCATTTGTATGATCATACCTATGGAATTGGTATTCAGGCAATTCGTGATGAATCTGGATATGTAGGTTTAGAGGTTGATAAAGTATTAGTTTCGGGAGCATTTGCGTTGCACATCAATGGGCATTCTCTTTCTGGAGGTGTTCAGCTTGGCTTGGTTTATAAGAACACAAAAACACTTGATTATACGTACGATCAACAATTTGATTTAGGTGGAAATAGTGTTTTTAATAGAAATTATGAAACTGGAGAAATAGACAGTGATCCGTTGTTTCACATGGCAATAAATGCTGGTGTAATGTGGAGTAAACGGTTGACATACAATTATATAGCAGAAGCAGGAGTTAGTTTATTTAATATAAATACACC
Organism: Bacteroidales bacterium; assembly: GCA_045599365.1. Lineage (GTDB taxonomy): Bacteria > Bacteroidota > Bacteroidia > Bacteroidales > UBA1715 > UBA1715. The sequence goes on along the minus strand of JAZRVS010000164.1, from coordinate 10,157 downwards.
GTATGAATCGCTAAATGGAGTGGAATTAGAGTCAACGAAACAAAATCTGCGTACAGCAATTCAATTTGGAGGAACAGTCGTTCTCAACAATCGCTTGGATATTCAGCCTAAAATTGTATACATGATGCAGGAAAAGGCGACGTGTTTTTTGCTTGGCGCATTAGTTGATTACGAATTAAATGAATCAACAATTTTGTATGGAGGACCATTATTCCGCTATGGATGGTCAAAGAATTTTGATGCATCAATTATTACTGTAGGTGCAAAATACAAACGTTTTGATTTTGGCTTGAGTTACGATGTAAATGTGTCATCTTTGCGTCAAGCAACGGATTTTAGGGGTGCATTAGAACTATCTGTAACATATTTATCACCAAGTTGGAAAAGTACAAAAGTTAAGATTCCATGCGAGCGAATATAAAAAGTATAGTTATCTTTTTTTGTTTCTATTTTGTGAGTCTATTGGCTTATTCTCAAAATTGTTCAGACTATTCACCGAAACGGCTGAAAGCATTGGGTGATAATGCTTTAGAAATAGGGGATATTTATTCTGCTCGCGATTTTTATAAAATGTATTGTGACAAAAAGAAAGATGCCGATGTTATGTTTCAGTTGGCAGAATGCTATCGCGCATCACGTGAATATGTTCAGGCTGCAACGTATTACGATAAAGCATATAAACAAGATAAAAAAAATCTTCTTGCGTTGTATCACTATGCCGAAATGTTGAAAATTTATGGTTACTATGCTGATGCAAAAAAATGTTTTACTCAATTTAAACAATCTTATAAAGGAGGATATGATGTTGACTATAAACGACTTGCTGCAAATCAGATTGCTTCGTGTGATTCTGCAGCCTATTTGATAGATTCTTCTGATGCTGCAGAAATTAAACGATTGAATTCTACTATAAATAAACTTTCAGTTGAGTTTGCTCCAATTTTTTTGAATGATACAACATTATTGTTTTCATCTATGAGAACAGATACGGCATTGTTCGTTGTAACAGATGAACAAAATCCAGATATGCCATATCGACAATTTTATGTAGGGAAAAAACGAAAAGGTGATTGGCAGTTTGAGAATGAATGGTTAGAAGGCGATTTTAATCAAGAAAATAAGCATTGTGGAAATGGCGCTTTTTCTCCTGATAAGAAACAATTCTTTTTTACTCGTTGTGAGCAAAATTGGAAATATGAAACATTATGTAAAATCTACGTAAGTACCAACGAAAGGGGGCATTGGACACAATCGTTGGCATTGCCAGATAATATAAATCTAAAAAAAACAACTAATACGCAACCAGCAGTGGGCATCGATTCTAAAACTGGAAATACTGTGTTGTATTTTTCAAGTAATCGGCCCGAAGGAAGAGGTGGAATGGATATTTGGTATAGCGTGTACGATTCAAAAACACATAAATGGGGTAATCCCAAGAACTGTGGTAATCGAATCAATACAACTGCCGATGAGGTAACTCCATTTTATCAAAATCAAGATAAAACGCTCTATTTTAGTTCAAATGGATTGGTCGGGTTAGGAGAATTTGATGTGTATAGAGCAATAGGAGAATTGGCGAAATGGACATCTATTGAAAATCTTGGAGGTCCAATTAATTCTGGGTTTGACGATATGTATTATTCTGTAAGTCCTAATAATATTGATGGCTTTTTCGCTTCAAATCGACAGTCTGATAAAAATGCGTCAACATGTTGTGACGATATTTTTTCATTTAAGTATGTCGATAAACTCGCTATTGGTGTAGAAGGGAAGGTGTACTTGAAACCCAATGACATTATAAAGAAAGCATTACAAGACGATGTAGAACAGATGTCGGGAATACAAGTTGATACAACAACAGATTACGTTGAGGGAGTTGTCGTGTCTTTGTTTATGCTGGATGAGAATAAAGAGAAAATCTTTATTTCAGTTGATACTACAGATGAAAATGGACAGTATTTTTTTGATTTGCAAGAAAATAAGGATTATGTATTACAGTATGAAAGTAGTAAATATACACCACCAGAGAGAATGATTTCTACGCAAGGAATGACATTTTCTGATACTTTGTATGTTGAAGACGTTGGAGTTGATTATATACCTCACGACATTTTTGTGATAAAAAATATTTATTACGAATTTGATAAATCAAATCTAACAATGGAGGCAAAAAGAACTATTACCCGAACATTGTTGACAATAATGAAAGAATATCCACAAATTGTAGTTGAAATAGGTAGTCATACGGATAGTAAAGGTAATGATAATTATAATTTAAAATTGTCTCAAAAACGCGCAGAAAGTGTAGTTAATTTCTTGATTGTGAATGGAATACAGAAAGAACGTCTTCGTGCAAAAGGGTATGGGGAAACGAAACCAATTGCGCCAAATGAAAATGATGATGGGAGTGATAATCCAGAGGGAAGAGCAAAAAATAGAAGGACTGAATTTCGTGTAATTGGAGTGTTAAATCAACATTTTGAAATAATTTACGAAGAATAAGATGTATTTTTTGAATTTGTTTCTTATATTTGGGGCGTTTTATGTTGAATGATGTAAATATATACTTATGAAGTACAAATACTTAATACCTTGTCTCTTACTGATTTTCGGTTTATCTACTGATTTATTTGCTCAAGTTGACATTTCATCTATGGGACCATCAAAGCTTAAAAAGCAGGGAACAGTTGCGTTGTATAATGGTGATTATTATATGGCAAGTCGTTATCTTGAAGCTTATTGCAAAGAAAAGGATGATTATAAAATGATGTTTGAATTGGCAGAAGCATATCGTTTGTCAAGAAACTATGCAAAAGCTGAATATTGGTATGATAAAGCGTACAAGGCAAATCCTCAAAAAAATGTTCAAGCTTTGTATTATTATTCTACGATGATTAAAACATCTGAACGCTATGCCGAGGCAAAGGGACAGTTTAAGTCATTCAAAAAAGAATATTCAGGAGCAAAGGATTTTAGTAAATATTCTGCATTAGTAAAACAACAGTTGATTGCGTGTGATTCGGCACCATCGTATATCAATAATCCGTTAAATATGGGTGTTGGTCCGTTGGACAACTCGACTAATACAGAGGGAATGGAGTATATGCCAATATTCTTGGACAATAATTCATTTGCGTATGCCACACAACCTGTTGATTCTATAGGTGCTAATTCATCTTTAGATTCTCTTGTGCCTCCAAAATTTTTCGAGGCAACGTATGCTGGAAACAAATGGATGACAAAGGATGATTGGAATTTGAATGTTCGCGAAAATCCAAATTTGAATGCTATGCATGGCGCATTTTCTCCAGATATGCAACGCTTTTATTTCGTCCGTTGTGAGAAAGGTAATGAGAAGTTCCTTTCTAAAAAGAGAAAACCAGATATGTGTAAGGTTTGGATGACGAAGAATACTTTTGGAACATGGCAAGAACCAGAACTTTTACCAGAGGTTATAAATGCAAAAAAGACTTCTATTATTCAAGTTGCTGTTGGAAATGAATCAAAAAAGAATGATGAAGTCTTGTATTTTGTAACTGATAGAGAAGGTGGTCGTGGAGGATACGATATATGGTATTCAATTTTTATGTCAAAGAAAAACGAGTGGCGTGCTGCTAAAAACTGTGGTAACAAGGTGAACTCTGCTGGAGATGAAATTACTCCTTATTATGATGCTGTAACAAGAACATTGTATTTCTCTTCTAACGGTTTGGCAAGTATTGGTGAGTTTGATATTTTCAAATCGAATGGTGAGATGGGTAAGTGGACTCCTGCTGAAAATATGGGATATCCAATTAACTCTCCGTATGATGATTATTATTTTGCTTTGAGTCCAAATGGAAAGAAAGCGTTCTTTGCAACTAACCGTGTTGGAACAACAACAGGTGGTCAAGAAACATGTTGCGATGATATTTATTTAGTAGATTACGAAGATGTTAAATTTGATATTCCTCTAACAGGTCGTGTGTATGAATTGGTGGATAGCAAAATTAGTGATATGATTTCAGCTAATTTTGAGACAACAAGTTCAGAAGAGGAAATCAATGTTGATCTTGGTGAAACATCTGATTCTGTTGATGTGGTAGAGCCAGAAAAAGAAAAGAAATATTTGGCTGGAAGCCGTGTCGCTTTGTATATTGGTAATTCAAACGAGAAGGTTTTTATTGCGAGTACAGAAACAGACTCTGCTGGTAGATATTTCTTTACGGTAGAACCAAATCACCAATATGTTCTTCAATTTGAAAATGTTCGTTCTGGATCAGCTTTTATTCCATTCTCAACTCGTGGTATTACTGAACCTGATACGCTTCATTTGAAAGATTATGGTATCAATTCTATTACGAAAGACGCTTTAGTTGTTAAGAATATATACTATGAATATGGTAAGTTCCGTTTGAAAAAGGAACAAAAGGATATTATTGACGAAGCTATTGTCTCACTTATGAAGGAAGCTCCTGAGATTGTAGTTGAATTGAGTAGTCATACTGATGATCACGGAGGGGAATCGTTTAACTTAAAATTGTCTCAAAAACGTGCAGATGAAATTGTAAGTTATGTTGTGAAGCAAGGAATAGAAAAGAGTAGAATTATTGGAAAGGGTTATGGTTACACTGTTCCAATAGCACCAAACAAGTTTGATGATGGAACTGATAATCCTGATGGTCGAGCAATGAACCGTAGAACTGAGTTTAAGGTTATTGGAACTGTGTCAGAATACGATGATTTTATAGAAGATTAACTAAATCAAGATATTGAGTAGAAAGGCTATCTAAACGATAGCCTTTTTTTGTATCCTTTTGAGATTGTTTTTTTACTAAAAGTTTTGATATATTTGAACATCAAATAGAATTGTATGAAAAAAATTTTTTTACGCATCTTTTTTTGTCCGTTTATTTTGTCATTGTTCGGAACATCTATTTTTGCGGAAAAAATCGAATTGAATGGAATATATTATAATATAACGAGTGTAAATACAGTTGAAGTTACCAATCGTGGAGAGGCGGAGGATGATTGGATGTATTATTCTTCAAGTGATTTGTACAGAGGGTCTTTAATTATTCCTAAAACGATTACATATAATGACGTTACCTATACTGTAACTGCAATTGGAGACAATGCTTTTGCTGGAAGTCAAGAATTATTGTCATTGAATATACCAAGTTCTGTCAATTTGATTGGAAATGGTGTGTTTTCACTTTGCAAAGGACTTCAAACTATATTTGTGGACGATGGTAATGCTTCTTTTTTTAGCGAAGATGGTATTTTGTATGCAAAGAATCCTGTTTCTATTTTTTATGTACCTAGGAATATTCAAGGTGATATAGTTTTAAATGAATCAATTACGGAAATTCCAAGTTCAGCATTTCAATACTGTTCGGGAATTACAACTGTGCAGCTACCAACCAATATAGTTTCGATTGGAGATGGTGCATTTAATTCTTGTACGAATTTAAATGAAATCTTTTTCAATGATAAAATAGAAAACATTGGTGTACAAGCCTTTTCACAATGTACAGCATTAGGAATTGTATCTATTCCAGAGAGTGTGAAAACAATTGGAGCGAGTGCTTTTGTTGATTGTTCAAATTTACAGTATGTTTTGTTGAAAGAAGGCTTGCAAACAATTGAAAAATATGCATTTTTTAGTTGTGGAAACATAGAAGCAATTTCGTTACCAAGTACATTGAAATCTATTGGAGAAAAAGCTTTTGATCAATGTTTGTCATTAGCAACAGTAGAAAACAAAAGTGCTTTATTTCTTGTTCAAGGAGCAGAGTCAAATGGTTGTGTTGCAAAGTATGCGACGTCTATAATCAATGTAGAACCAGAACTACCAAATGTCAACTATCAAGATAGCATTTTGTCATTACTTCCATTAGGTGATGAGGTTTTTCGATATGGGTATAATGAATTGACGGTAAATGACAAAAAAACATACGATTATATTCTTAGAACTTTGACAGGATTTGAAGCAAATAAAGCATACTCGTTATATCATAAGGTTGATCTTAATTTGGCATCACAAGGCATAACAATGGATACGTATTCGTTAATGTATATGTTGGAACGAATCTATCGCGATGTCCCAGAAATGTACATTATGTATCCTATTCCTCGTTATGATGGCGGTGTTGGAATATTGGCGGTAAATACTCCAGAATCATATTACAATGAATTGAAGGAAATCAATACTATTTGTGCTGGCATTATAGAAAATATTACACCAGAAATGACAACGTATGACAAATTGAAGGTTATTCACGATGGTTTTATTGCTTGGGGAGATTATGGCGGAATGTCATCGGCCTATGCGGGTAATATAAAAGGTGCTTTTTTGGAGAAAAAAGCTGTCTGTGAAGGCTTTTCTCGAGCATTTTTGCTGCTTTGTCAAAAAATTGGAATACCTTGTTTATACGTTTCAGGTTCTTTGTGTACGAGTACAGATACTGATACATGGGGAAATCATGCGTGGAATTTCGTCCAAGTTGATGGGGAATGGTATCTTGCTGATATAACTACCGATGGCGGATTCCCTGGTATTTGTGGTTATTCAGCGTTTTTGCGTGGGCAAGATTATTTCAATAAAAACTATCGTTTAACCACGACTTCAGGCATAAATGAAAATACAGATAATATTTATACCGTATTACCAACATTAGCAAAAACAACCTATGATCCAAATGCGAAACAAAATCCAGAATTTGTTGGCTTTGAATATATTATACCTAATTCATGTCATAACGATGATTATAATATGGAAAGTGCTTATTCGTATAAGTTGGAAAACAATAATCTGATTTTGTATGGAGTGGTTCGTCGTACTTGTAGCGGAACGATAGAAACTGCCGAAATAAAAGATTTAGGTGATACAATAAAAATACCTACGTATTCCTCCACAATAGGGCCTGTTACAACTTGCGAATGCCCCTTTGATTTTGAAATAACTATTCCAAATTTTAATAGAGAATATTGTGTGATAGAATTTGATAATCAAAAGATTATTGTAGATGAAAAAACTGGAGTAGCCATGTATGATAAATCAATACAGATTTCCTATAGTCCATCGGAAGGTCAGGTTTATATAGAAATACCATTTGTGGATTCTTATGTGATAGAACTGTGTTCATTTCAAGGTCAGTTGATTAAATCTCAAAAAGCAGAAAGTTTAACGTCTCAACTGACAATTCCTAAGAACGGAGGTTTATATTTTGTTCGTGTTCTTCAAAATGGTAAGATAGTTAAGTCCAGTCCAATTTATAGACTATAGAGAGGAATAAATTATGTATTTGAAATATAATTATTTAATAAAAGTGTTATATTTACACTTTATTGAAACATTTTACACAATAGTGTAGTCTTATTTATTAGAAGGAGATTAAAATTTTCTACAATGAAACGATTTAGTACATTTATAGGCATAATGATTGCTTTGGTTACAACCACGTTCGGTCAAGCTGCAGTTGTTGGTGGTTCGGATTTTAGCCAAAAAGAAAAATATGTAGATCCAACTGCAGAGTGGAGAGCTTGGGATTTTTCTACAATAAGCAAGTATGGCGCGGAGTCGGCTACGTCGTTTTCGTCTGTGTATAATTATGTCGAAGATGGTGATGATATAAAAAATGGTAAAGCTGGATGGATTATAGTTCCGAATCCAAAACAATTGGGAACAAATGACGAAGATGAAACGAGTCTATATCCTGATATAGATGATGATATGTATGTGTCTCCGTTAATCGGAAAAAGTGGCGCAAATGACTTGTTTTCGTTTACAATTACGGGTTTAAAACCAGGGTCAACGTATTCTGCAACCATAACGTATTACTTGTTGTACACTACAAAAACAAACTCGTGGGACGCATCGTTAGGTCTTATGATGGGAGTTAAAGATGCTAACGGAAATATGAATGGAGGTAAGAATTCTGTAACACATGGACCTTCAGATGTTGGCGTTGCACAAACATTGACGTATTCGGGAACCTTAAGTGCGACAGAAAATTCTGCGACAATTTGGGTGAAATTAGGTTATAACTTTGATAGTAAAGCCATATTTGGTATATCAGACGTGGCAATTAGCGGTACGATTAATCCATTTGTACTTTCTGGACAAGGGAAAGAAATGTGCCGTGGAGAACAAACTCTTTTGACTCTTGATAAGGACTATGGAGAATCAGCAGTGTATAAGTGGGAAACTTCGTCTAATGGAACGTCATGGACAACAGCATCAACTATGTCAAGTTTGTATGACGAAGTCAAGGATGCAAAAAAATATTATAGAGCTACAGTAAATGGAATAACGACTTCTCCACTTGAAGTATCTACTATAATGTGTTGCGAGTCTGTTGTTGATGGGAAGACAGTTTATTCTTCTCGCGAAACAATTTACTACGAAGACTTTGGTTATTTTACAAGTGATCACGATTACGTTCATGCTGATCCTGTATCAAGAATTGAATCCAAAACATCCACACCAACGAATTATATTTCAATGAGAACGAATTGTCCATTTTCAATGCCTTCGGGTGCTGGTTCTTTTGACGCAACTGGGCAAGTAAATGATGGTAGTTATGCTGTGGTTGTACCAACAAGCCAAGGATATAAGACTGATTGGTGGGCTACGTGGATGACTGGTAATGGAGCTATCACTCAAGACCATTCAAGTATGTTAAGTGGAATAAATAATAGCGCTTGTTTGTTTATGAATGTTGCCTACAATTTCTTGGGAAATGTATTTGAACACACAATTTCTGGTTTGTGTACGGGTAAAAAATTGACTTTTGAGTGCTATGTAGGAAATATGTCTGATGGTACATCTCCAATTATATCGTTGTACATAAAAAGCAAAAGTGGAACAGTCTTGGGTAAAGTCGAAAATTTTTCTCCAGGAAAAGGTGCTGGTTGGCAACGTATTGTCATTGATGATTTGATTTTGACTGAATCAGATATCGTTTTTGAAATTTATAGTGGTTCCGATGGTAGTGGCGGAGATTCGTTCTGGCGTAATGGTTGCGACTTGTGTATTGACGATATAAAAATTATGGCTTGTTCATCGCCAGCATTGGATTTGTTCTCTGATGTTGGAAGTTTGGAACGATTGTCGTTAGTTTGCTCGGACCCATTCACACTTGGTTCTGTAGCAAGTGATTTGTTAAAAGCATATTATGGGTCAACATTACAATATCTTTTCCAATATTCAAGGACTCCAAATGACGAAAATAGTTGGATTGATATAACCAAATCATCTCAAAGTACATACACAATTGATAATCCGAAAGAATCTCAAATTTTTGATGGTTTGAGTACAAGTGAATCCGTCTTTTTCCGTGTGATTGCTGCAACATCACAAACATTAGCAACAACGTCAACTTTTTCTTCAACAAACTATTGTAAAAATTATTCTATATCTCCTTTTGTTGAGGCTGTTTTGGATTGCCCAACTTGTATGGAACCAAAATTGTTGGAAATTTCTGGAGATGATTTATTGTGTCCTGGAGAATCGGGAACTTTAACTGTTACTGAACAAGATGACGCAACGACATTTAGTTATACGTGGTATAAGGAAAGTATAGGTGATGCCAATATTGTAGCAGGACCAACAACAGGTAAAACATTGCCGTTGGCAGTATCTTATACAGCGGAAGGAAACGAGGATACGTACATCGTTTTGGTGAGAGATGTGAATTTTCCAACATTAACATCTTGTCAGCAAAAGGCAGAAATGACGGTAATTTCAAATATTACTCCTAAAGCCGTAATTTCTGGAGGTACACAGTCGGTGTGTGAAAGCGAGATATCCACATTAGAAGATGTTACATTTACTTTTGAAGGTATAACCAAAAAGAATACTTGGACATTCTCATATAGTGATGGAACAAACACGTACGAGGGTACTAAGTCTTCTAAAACAGAATTTAAACCAACAATGCCGACAGAGATAGGAACCTATACCTACACAATATCAGCACTAAAAGATAGGAAATGTACAGGGACAACTCCAACATCCACAGCAACGATAACGATTAAGCCAATCCCGACAGCAGAGATAACGGCAAGTTCAGAAGAGGTATGTGAAGGAGAGACGATAACGTTGACAGCAAGTAGTGATCAAACAGGAGCGACATTTAAGTGGAGAGGGAAATCGACAGCGACGAGTGCAGGAT
>JAZRVS010000163.1:0-5717 GCA_045599365.1 Bacteroidales bacterium | reverse complement strand
TATAGGATTCCTAATTTAGGGGATTTGGATGGAAATCAGATACACTCCGATTACGATGGGAATGAAGATATAGTATTGAGGGTGACAGCATCTCCAACAATACCTACGTCAAGTTTTTCTCATCGTATAAGACTGTCTCTTAATGGTAACAAAATTGATGGGAATCCATTTTCTGCTGGTATAGATAATGTAGTACAAGTGTATGATGTCTTTTCTTATGCCTCAAGTGATGCCACTTTGGATGAGAAAAAGTGTCCTGAAGGTAAGGCGATGTTCACATATTCCTTCAAGAAGTGGCCAGATAGTTTTAAATTTATAAATTATACTGTTAATTATACGCCTCCTTTTGGCACAAGAGAAGCTGTTGTAAAAACAGACGATACACGTGAAGAAACTATCTATGCGTGCCAATCGGGAGACATAACTTTTAAGCTGGAAGTGACCACTGACGATTGTGAGCAAGGTGTTGTTATAACATCAGCATCTCCTCAAGTTGTACAACGATGTTATGGGACTGGTTCAGGATGCTATGGGGGTAGTGTTGATACGGCGTATTTTGATAAGAAAAGTATCAACACTTGTCAAGAAGTTGAATTAAAAGCAAAAGGAAGTATAGAATATAATTGTAATAAAGATTGTCCACGATATAAAAGTATAATTGTAAACATTGATGACATAACGAACCAATTACCTTTTGTGGTTACAAATCCGACATTAAATGGGGATGATTTTATTAGAGAATATAATTACAAAGGGAAAGGACATTCATACGAATATGCCTTTGTGGATAGTGCATGTACCAGAATCATTGGAGAAAAACCTGACACAAATATTATTTTAGGGCATGAATTTGAATTTAAGTCATTGGTTTCTGTTCCAAATCACTTTAGTCAAGACAGAATTGATGCGAACATTCAGGTGAAATATATCTTACTTGATACAGACGATGAGATTCACGACGGGACTTGGACTTGGGGTGACGCATTGACTGTATATGACCCTAAACCTAAATTCGGGGTCTGGTCTGCATTGTTGTATGGATGTATGAATAAATACGTCGAAATCAATATGTCAGAAGGAGCAATGGATGAAACACGCTCTATTGAGATAAAAGAAATAAAATATCCTGGAGTTTCCGATTTTTATTACAAATCAGGAGCCGTTGGAGATGAGTATTATTCAGATGAGAGTGGACTACATATTGGTCAAGGAGAGTCTGCCTTATCAAGTTTCGTTTCAATGAGTCCTAAACGTGTGGAAAACCGTAAGAGTTATGGTGCGAGATATGGATATATAAAATATGTAGACTTTGAGGGTACATCATGTGAAGAATCAGTTGAATTGAATAAAGAGTTTTACTCTTCGGCGACAACTGAGATGCCAGAAATAACACTCCATCCTACCTCGCAACAACAGAGCATAAGTCAAACAACAACATGGACATTACTTGTGGAAAACACAGGTAGCACAACCGCTGAAAATGTTATGTTGCGATTAACACCTCGTAAGGAGAATAAAATGACTATTTTTATACTGAGAACAAATGTTGACAGAGTAGAAATACAGCCAATACAAGGGAATGGCAATACTAGTTACATTACTATTCCTCAAGCAATTCTTCAGAATGGAAGAAGAACTGTCCAAATTGAAGCAACATATTCTAAGTGTACAGAAGATGGAATTAGTTACATTGATGTGGAATCTGCATGGAGTTGTGAAAGTCTTTCGCCCCAAAATTTTGATAAGTTCAATTGTGGTGGTTCAACTGTATTAGAACTTGAAAATATGGTGGCGGTATTAAATGCAGTGGAAACATATCCTAAAGAATATTTTCACCTTTGCGAAGACATTCCAATTCAATTAAACATTAGTAATATTGGACGTGCAGAGTTAAATCAATTAGGGGTATGGTTTGTTAATATGCCCGAAATTTATACATTAACCAATAATTCCATTTTATGGAATTATAACGGGAAAAACGGTATAATCGTTCAAGGAATGGATTTGTCCCCATTAAATAATGTTGATATATTCCATGAAAATGCAAATCTCTCAATTATTGCATTAAAGAAAGATAACGAAGATTACTCTGATAATGATTTACTAAATCCGTTATCAGCGGTATCTTTTATGGATCTTGCCTTTAATATTCAAATGCATTGTGCTGGAGAGAACAACAGAATAAAACCCCTTAACTTTTTAATTGGTGGATACACAAATTGTCAAGCAAAACAAACAAGAAATTTCCAATTTACGCCAAAATTTAAGGAGTTTCAATTCTTGGATTCGCTCAGTGTGCAGGCAACAATTGACAATAAAGATTTTGAGTATGGTGGAATACGAAATTTTACCGCTACTGTACAAAATTTGTCAAATGTTTTAATTGACAGTGCGTATGTAACAATAACCTATCCGAATGATTTGCAATACATCGGCTATGATGCTACACGAAGTACTGGGGTGGTAGATGAAGAGATAATTGATAACAACGATGGAACAACGACGGTTGAATGGAAACTACAGGAAGGCATACATTTAGCTCCACACGAACAAATCACCGTTTATTATCAATTGCAAGCGAAGCAACGCTGTGGACAGGCATTGGAAGTTCTGACGCAAGGCACGTTATTGAGAAAAATGCGTGACTGCGATGGAACGGAATGCGATTTCAAAAACAGCACCGATGCTGTTACCTTGACTGTAACCACTCCTAAACCGCAATTCTCCGCCACGATTTCTGAAATTGAATCCACGTGTAATGGCAACAACGAGACATACGTTGTTTCAGGCATAGGGATAGAATCAATAGAATGGACGGTATCACCAGAAACAATAGGTAGTATTACTTCTAATGGGCAAACGGCAAATATGCACTATACAGGAAAAGGCGTTGCCACAATTTCGGCGAACGTGGTTGGATCGTGTGAAACCTTACATTTAAATGCCCAAACAACGGTGTTGGATAAGCCAAACTTCAACATTACGCCACCTAATTCAATTTTATGGAAAGATTGGAATGAATTAGGTGTGAAGGCAGTAAGCACTGAATACGCCGAATCGAATTGGACTATACCGCAAATTGACACGTGCGGACAATACACATTGATTTATGAAGAATCGAACGAATGTGGTTCAATACGGGAATCTGTTCCTATAAAGATTCACCGTTGTTGTGAACCAGAGAAGGTAAGTATGCCCGACACGTTATATCTCTCATATTCCGAATGGGGAAACTATACTCTTGATAGTATTAAGGCAACCCCCGAAGGAGGAATTTGGGATACGCTAAAGATAGAAAAGCATGGCATGTGTGGAGAGTACAAGTATAAATATACTGTAACTAAATGTGATAGTACCGCAACAGATTCCATAGTAATTATAGTTGAAGATTGCTGTACGGAGAACCCACATGGCGATTTAGTGGAAACAGAACGAAGTGGTGTGACAACCTACGATGTTGAGGTTCTTCGAGAATATGTAAAGGATAATACTTCCCTTATACAAGATACTGACTTATATGAAACCTATAAGATTAAAATGCGAGATTGTGATACGTATAAATATGTGCCTGTTGTACCGTGCTTTAAGAAATGGGCAGATATAAACGAAGACGGGAAAATAGATGAAACAGATGTTGAACTTTTAATGCAGATGGTAAAATGAGACTAAGAAATCATATAATGACATTGATATTGGGGTGTTCTTTTTTCAATGCCATAGCACAGTCGGTAGAAGTACAAGATATAACCCCTATAGGTTTCTCGGGAAACTTTGAACATTTACAATTTTCCCAAACAAGGGGATTGCTTGCCATATCCGATAAAAATGTTTTGTATATAAGCACAGATACCGCAAAAACATGGGAAACGGAAAAGTTGCCAACCGATACGGTAAATCAGTTTATTATGTACAAAGATGGTTTAACAGGTTTTATTACAAATAGCAAAGGAGCTTATAGAACCTTGAATGGAGGGATAACATGGGAAAAATTGCCTTTAACAGGCATTCCCTCAAAAATAGATGGTTATGAAGTCAATTTAGTAAATCTCTATTTTAAGACCAAAGATGTTGTATTCTATATTTTAACAAATAAAGTTAATGGAAAGAGATTATACAAAAGTAGCGATTGTGGAAATACATGGAAAGAAGTTGCAAAAGACATATATCCCAACTACGGACTTCCAGTAGGAATACTTGTATTTAATATGCATTGGAACGGCGAGACGGGTTATTTATATGGCAATGCTTTTTATGCGAAGACAGAGGATGGTGGAGAAACGTGGACAAAATATTGCTACGATGAATCTTTGTATGAAGTGGAACAGGAAGTGATATGGTCGTATGATAACGGTGCCGCTATCATATCAGAGGATCAACATACTACAAATAGAGTTTTTTTTAGCAAGGATGGAAATCCAACAGAAAAATATAATGTGCAATTAACAGGTGATTATTATTTAACGATGGCACAAGACATAAATGGTCATTTATATGCATTAAACGACCATGGTGATTTTTGGCATAGTACAGACAGTGCAAAAACATGGACAACTCAATCTATAGGTGAAGAAAATGATTATTTAGGAATATCGGGAATGTACTTTTTTAACGAAAAGGTCGGAGTTGTAGTTGGTTATAATCTCACATCTTATGTCACCACCGATTGTGGCGAAACATGGACGAAGTTTGTACACGGTGGAGGTGAAGGATTTAATGACATATATGTAAAAAACGACAAAGAATGCTTTATTACAGGAGAAACAGGTAGAATGTTTTATACAAGCGATGGTGGGAAAACATGGACATGGCAGGATTTATATGCAATGGGACTAAAAAGCATTACATTCCCCACTCAAGATACAGGATATGTAGTTTCTAAGAATATGTTGCTGATGACAATAGATGGTGGAAAGACTTGGATTCAAAAACCAAATGAAGAAAATTATAATTTGATAGATTTTGTGACTTCCAAAGTAGGCTTTGGTTACGATATGTATTCTCCAGTCAATATTGCCAAGACAATGGATTATGGAGATACTTGGACTACAAATTTCAATAAGACATTTTGGGAAAACGTAAAATACAGGAGTCTTGATTTTCGTAATGAAAATGATGGACTTGTTACAGGAAAGAACAATCTTCTGCTTCATACCATGGATGGTGGACAGAATTGGGAGATACAAGAAGTCATTCCCAATAAATATTATGTTCGTTATATACAAAATGTATCAGATAAAGGTTGGTTGATTGCAGCAATTGATGATACCGTTTCTGACATTTTCTTTTGCGATAACAATTTCAACTGTCAAATGGTTTTTGAAGGAGATAATCGTTCGGGTTCATTTTATAAAATCAATGATTCTGTGTACTATATACCTATAAATGGTACATATTATATTTCTCATAACTATGGGCTGACATGGGAAGATGCCAATTTTGATATAAAAGGACAACGTAGTTTTGCCAATGAACACTTGGCATATTCATTTGATTCTGAATATCATTTATATAAAACATATATCAATGTTCGTGATATAGAGATAACCATAGAACAAATAGAATATAGGCAAATTGAATTTACCACAAACATAGAAGAGAATGTGTTTGCTAATGTCTATATAAAAGACGATAACGGGAATTTACATGGTTTATCCCCAAATTATGAGATAAAAAAAGACGTCCCTTGTGTAATTGATTTACCACAAGATTTGTCTGAT
>JAZRVS010000162.1:0-4434 GCA_045599365.1 Bacteroidales bacterium | reverse complement strand
TATGAAGTAAAACCATCGTGTATAGTTTCTGGTGAAGAAGAATTGGTGTTACCAAAATCATATTTTATTGGATGGGAACAACCAAACGATGTGTTGTTGAACATAGGTATAGATTTAAATACAAGCGTAACTCGCCGTTTGTACTATAATTTAGGTTTTGAATGGGAGAGTTCGGTACAAAACGGTGCATTGTTGCTTCGTCCTGTTGTTGGAAAATATGAACCGAAGACAGGTGTAGAAGATTTACAGGAACGCGCTATTTGTGTTGCTCCAACAGTTGCCACATCGCAAGTGGATATTATTACAGCAGAGCAAATAAAATATGTGGCTGTGGTTGATTTACAAGGTAAGGTGGTGAAAGTATCTCATTCGAATATAGTATCTGTTTCGGATCTTGAGAATGGAAACTATATAGTTGTAATTGCAACTGATAAAGGAAAATATGCACAACAAATTGTTGTTGCAAAATAAGGACTTAATACAATTTCATTTATGACGCGACAAGAAGCTATTGATGCCGTTTTGGCTTTGTTTAACCAAGGATATGCCTGTTCTCAATCAATATTGTTGGCATTTGGACCAGAATTTAACGTAGATGAACGATCGGCAAAATTGCTTTCGGCTACATTTGGTGGCGGAATGGGACGCTTACGCGAAAAATGTGGCGCCGTTACAGGCAGTTTTATGGTATTGGGTCTTGCGTATGCGCCAAATGATCCAAAAGATATGGATAACAAATTGTTGTCGTACCGAAAAGTCCGCGAATTGAATAAAGCCATTGTCGATGTGTATGGAACAACATCGTGTGCCGAAATACTACAAAAATATGCCACCCGTGAGGCTGTAGAAAATCGCCAACATCATCAACTTATCTGTACAAAAGTGTTAGCCGAAACAGCCGGCAAATTGTACGATATGTTACACGAAGACGGGAAGATATAAGTCTCTATTCGATTAGTTTTTTTGTAAATGTCATTTTTCGATATTTACTATTAGGAGTCTATTTGATTTAGTTTATGACCTGTTGAGGCATTCTTTTATAGAAAGAAGAGGGCGAATAATGTCTATAGAGTTGTGGCATAAATTGTAAATAGAATGGTACAATGAGTGTTTAAACTCTTTTTTCCATTTTTGTTTATAAATGTTAAGTTTTAGTTAACATTTGATTCTATTTGTATAGAGTTGTTTTCATATATTTGAAAACTTAATTTATGATAAAATGAAAAAGCAAAAGATTTCTCTTTCTCGTCTTGAATCTTTCTTAAAAGCTCAGTGTGACCGTTTACGTACTAGTATGGATGCTGCTGAGTATAAGAATTATATAATTGCTTTGTTGTTCCTGAAACGAATAAACGACCAATTTGAAGTTGATAGGGAAGTCTTAAAAAAAGATTTGAAAAAACAGTTCCCTAAAGTTGCGGATTCTGATATAGAAGAAGAATTAAATCGTCCTGAAAAATATAGTTGCTATGTGCCAGAAAAGGCTCGTTGGGAATTCCTTCGTCATCCGATGGATGAAAATAATGAGGAAATTAGTCTTGGCGATGCATTGACAACGGCTTTGGCAGAGGTTGAAAAGTCAAATTCAGCTTTGCTTTCGGGTGTATTGAGCAAAACAAAGTTCAATGCTCTGAATACGAAAAACGATCGTGTGCTTGACGAGGAAACTATTGGTGATATTTTGAAAGATTTCAATGATTTTCCGAAACTGCAGGACGAAAATTTTGAGTTCCCTGATTTGTTGGGTGCGGCATACGAATATTTGATAAAGTTCTTTGCCGAAAGTGCTGGTAAAAAGGCAGGTGAGTTCTATACACCTTCGGAAGTTGTGTATTTGATGGGACAAATTCTGCAACCAAAAGAAACCGATGAAATCTGCGATCCGACTGTTGGTTCTGGTGGTTTGCTGATTACAATGCATAATTATGTGGAAAATCGCTATGGAAGTGCTGCCAAGCTTACACTTCACGGACAAGAGAAATTTGATAGTCCATATCAGATGTGCAAGATGAATATGATTTTCCATAAAATCACCAATGCACGAATTGAGCAAGGAGATACGTTGGAAAGTCCGAAATTGGTAACTGCAGGTTCATTGAATCAATATGACATCGTTGTGGCAAATCCTCCGTTTTCGCAAAACTATACAACTGCTAAAATGCAGTTTAAGGAACGTTTTCATAACTGGATGAGTAAAAAGAAACAGGCGGATTTTATGTTTGTGCAACACATGATTGCCGTTCTAAAAAATAACGGACGCATGGCGGTTGTTATGCCTCATGGCGTGTTGTTCCGTGGTGGCGAGGAACAGAAAATGCGTAAACGTTTGATAATGGGCGACACCACAAATTCGTCGTGTATGCTTGAATGCGTGATAGGTTTACCGCAAGGTCTGTTCTATGGAACGGGAATTCCTGCCTCGTTATTAATTATAAATAAAGCGGGCGCAAGCGATAGAAAAGGAGTTTTCTTTATAAATGCTGACCGTGAGTTTAAGGAAGGAAAGAATCAAAATTCTTTGCGACCAGAAGACATTGAGAAAATAAGTACCGTTTATCATAATAAAATCGAGATTGAAGGTTACAGCCGTTTGGTTACCAAGGAGGAACTCGAAAGCGAAGATTTCAATTGTAACATACGCCGTTATGTTGATAATTCCGAAGCACCAACTCCGCAGGATGTTATGGCACACATAAATGGTGGTATTCCAGAAAACGAAATACTTGCTTTGAAACCGCAATTTGATTGTTACAAGGGGTTGCAAACAGAAATCTTTAGCAAAGCCACAAATGGGTATGCAAACTTTGTAGGTGCAGTATGCGAAAAAGCATCTATCAAAACAATTATCGCTGAAAGTAAAGGCAAAAAGGATGTTGTAGAAAAATATGCAAATGCAATAAATTCATTTTGGCAAAAATCGGAAACAGATTTAGATTCATTGCATAACGGCAATATTTTCAATTTTAACAAGAAGCTGACCGACACATTTGTCTCGGAACTTACCAAACTATCGGTTCTTGATGTAAACCACGTGAGAGGTTCGTTTGCTCATTATGTTGATACACTGCGTAGTGATTTCCGAAGTGTGCAATCGAGTGGTTGGACGGCAGAGTTGATTCCCGACGATGAGTTGATTGCCAATGAGTTTCCTGAAGTTCTTGCCGATTTACACAAATATGAAAATCGACGAGACGAATTGGATGCAAAATTTGCAGAAATAGCCGAGTTGGAAGCAGAGGAATGGGATGCCGAGCAATACGAAGTTATGCCAAAGACTGTTATTACAGAGATAAAGAACGAAATAAAAGAATTAAAGGCACAGCGCAAAGAACTGGCAAAACAGCAAAAGGCACTCGAGAAACAACAAAAATCAGGTGTGAATGTTGCAACCGATTTGCAAAAGTGCAAAACAGATATTGCAGAACTTGAAACACAGATTTCTGATAAAGAACAAGGAATAGCAAAGCATGTTGCTCTCGAAAACGAGTTGAAGGACTGCCGTAAAAAGATACGAGAAATAGAGCAAAGCAAGGAAGCACTTGCCGATAAAGCTCGAGAGCAAATATCGGATGCCGATGCCCGTAAGCTAATAACAGCCCGTTGGTTGCAAACATTGCATAGCACTATTGCAACCTATCTCGAAGCCCACGCCCGCCAATTGCAGCAGGGCGTTGAGTTGCTGTACGACAAATATACCGTAACGCTCACCGCCCTGATTGCCGAGCGCCAGTGCGCCACCGAGCAATTGGACGCATATCTGAAGGAACTGGGATATGTTTTGAAGTAAGAAAAATGGTACCTTTGCAGCTGTCGAAAAATATGAATGTTAAAGATATATCAACGTTATGAATAAAGAAAATACATTAATATCATTGACCGAAGCGGTTGAGGCAATCAAAACTGCCATCTTGCAAGGCCAGTATGAGGCACTGAAAGATGTAAACCGCGTGCAACTCGCTGTTTATTTTGCGATTGGAAAATATTTGTCAGAAAATACGCGCAAAGGTGTTTGGGGAACTGGTGCATTAAAACAAATAAGTTCGCAACTTAAGAAAGAACTGCCAGGACTTCGAGGTTTTTCGGAAACTCAACTTAAAGAAATGCGCAATTTTTATGAAGGCTGGGAAATCCTTGATGCAAGCACTCAACAATGCAAAAATCAGTCAGTTGAAATTTCGTCGGTTACAACCGGCGAATTGCAGATGGCTAATAATCAGATAGATATTTACAAAACCATTAAAATTCCAGACATAGCAGATTTTCCAATCGAAGATTTTTTCAGAGTTCCGTTTACGCATCACACTCGCATTATGGCAAAGTGCAAAGACCTTTCGGCTCGATATTATTACATACATCGCACTGCCGAAGAGCATCTTTCTGTCGATGCGCTTGAAAAAATCATAAAACAACAGGCTTTTGAAAATCGGGACAAAC
>JAZRVS010000161.1:0-5298 GCA_045599365.1 Bacteroidales bacterium | reverse complement strand
GGCGTGCGGGCGAGTTCTGCGGCACCATGCTTTCTATGGATGGTGGGAACAGGAGGATTTCTCCCTTGTTGTATTCCTTGTATACTTGTCTTGCCATATTATCTTTCTAATTTTCAGAAAGATAATATTTTTTTTTGAAATAAACAAGGCTGTCGCAAAAAAAAACTTTTTGGACAGCCTCTTTTTTTGTGTTTCTTTTGGAGGGAAGAAAAAAAATCTAAATTCCAGAACAAATATTTTGAAATATGGAATAATATATTTACATTTGCGACAAAGTTCATTGATATAAAAATGAGAATTCTAAACAAGATCAAACTCCTTGAGTTTATCACATCACATGCTGATGCGAAGGTTGCATTGCAACGATGGGCTGGAAGAATAGAGGATGGCAACTGGAAATCATTAACGGAATTCAAGCCTCTCTTCAAACCTGTTGACAATATAGGTAATGACCATTTTGTTTTCAACATCAAAGGAAACAAATACAGGATTGTTGCGATATTATTGTTCCAAGTACAAATTGTTAACATACGATTTGTAGGAACACATGCGGAATATTCCAAAATTGGCGAAACCGAGATTTCAAATTTGTAATCTTGAGCTTGGTATTCATCCTTTTGCCAGGGCTGAATACCTTATATAAAAATCTATTAATCAACTCTCTTAGGAAAATGAAAAAAACAAACAAACCACAGTGCAAGATTACTGAAGATCAGTACAAATTCGCCTCTGCCAGAGTAGAGGATTTAATGCACGAAGTATATGGTGACACTCCGGCAAACGACCCTAAGTGCATAGAGCTGTCATTGATGGCCGATATTGTAGCCGAATACGAGGATGCTCACTATTCATTAGGGAAGCCAACAATTGCAGAACTTATCGCGGACGCTCTTGATGAGATGGGTTTTTCTCAGAAAAAGCTCGCCAATCTCATTGGCATAAGCCCTTCCCGAATCAGTGAATACATTTCCGGCAAAGCAGAACCAACACTCAAAATAGCAGGAAACTTATGCAAAGTTCTTAATATTCCACCTGCAGAAATGCTGATGTGCTAAGGGAGCATGGACACTAAAGAAAATCTACTTGCTGTATTAATAGCCCGTAAACAAAAAACAAATAAGAAAAATGCATATAGAAAAAATTGAAGTTTATAATTTCAGGATGCTAAAGAATTTTTCTATGAATTTAGAAAAGGAATTGTCTTTGGTCATTGGCAAAAACAATGTTGGAAAAACATCATTACTTGAAATACTAAAACTATTCTTATACAACCAGGACTCAAACAACAAATTCTCATACAACGATTTCAATTTTCAATTCAGGGAAATGCTAAAAAACAGCCTCATCAACCCTATTGAAAATGATGGTTCAGATGAATTTAGCACAAATTTTGCCAACCAATATGCAATAAGAATGAATATTGTGGTAAAATATAGCGACAATGATAATCTTGAGAATATTGGCAACACCGTTTTAATGAACCTAGATAACGACAATTATTATTTTGCCATAGGATTCGCCTATTTTCTCAGTCATGATTCATACTCAAAACTATTATCAGACTATAACTATCACAAAAATGAAAATGGATTTAACATTGACACATATATCGAAAGAAATATTACAAAATATTTTAAAATTATCACCAAAACTATTGACATTAACAAAGAAGGTGTGATCAATGAATTAAAATACAAAGATCTTAGCAAGATAAACGAATTTAAAATAAACAATATAATTGCATTTGAATACATAAATGCAAAACGAAAGGTAGATAATCAAAACGAATCGTTTCCTCAAAATCTTTCAGGGCAAACTGCGCGATTATATAAACAATTGTCAAACGAAGAAGCTAACAGCCAGACAATCGCAAATTTTGAGAAAAAACTCCAAGAAACTGACAATGAGCTAAACAGTTCATATAGAGACGTATTCAAAGACGTACTTGATAATGTACAAAAATTCGGTGGAATGCGTCCAAATGACTCAGAAATACGAATATTATCGAAACTCAAACAAGACACAATATTAAAGAACAATACTATAGTAATGAATAGTATTGCCCTAAACAACGAATCCCAGGACAACTATTTGTTACCAGAAAACTACAATGGATTGGGCTATATGAACTTGATTTCGATTATATTTGACATAGAGATTATCATAAACAAATTCAAGAAAAAAAACAATGGACAGAAACCTGCTGACATTAGTTTGCTATTTATTGAAGAGCCAGAAGCACATACTCACCCTCAAATGCAGTATATCTTCATAAAGAACATAAAAAATCTACTCAAAAATAGATTAAATGGAGAATCTGGCAATGGCCAATTGCAATATATAATATCCTCACATTCTTCTCACATTGTTTCTGAATGTGATTTTGATGATATAAAATATTTAAAAAAGAAAGACGGTTATATTGAAACAGAAGCCAAGAATTTGAAAGATTTGAAAAAAGAATACGGAGATTCTGAGTTGAAACATTATAAATTTTTAAAACAATATCTCACTATCAATAGATGCGAATTGTTTTTTGCAGACAAAGTAATTTTCATTGAAGGTGATACAGAACGAATTTTATTACCCACAATGATGAAAAAATTCGATACAGAAAATGTTCCTGATGCAGAATCTAACGAATCCAATCTTTGCTCTCAGAACATTTCTGTAATTGAAGCAGGAGCTCATGTTCAAGTATTTGTAAAATTCTTAAACTTCTTAGGTCTGAGAAAAGTGTTGGTGTTTACAGATTTTGATTGTTGCAAAGAAAATGGACCTCATAAAAAAGGCATATACAGAGCTGGCACCAATATGATCACTTCAAATTCGGTCATAAAATATTACTATGGTGAAGAAAATAAAAAAAGTGACATTCTCAGTAATTTGAACGTTGCTTCAAAGACATTCAAATGGAATAATAGCTTACAAAAATTCGAAAATGCTGCTGATGGTAATTATATGATTTGTTACCAAACAAAAGAAAATTCTTATCAGCCAAGAAGTTTCGAAGACGACTTTTTTGCTTTAAACAAACATTTTATGCAGAGCAACACTTTTTCTTCCGATGCATTGGCCCCCGAAGCTAATGAAATAGATAATTCAGCAAATGATTGGCCATACCTTTTCGCCGAAAAAGTTGAAAGCAAAGCATCTATGGCAGTAGAAATACTTTTGAATGGTATAAATGTTGATGAAAATACTAATTTCATTGACTGGATGATACCAACATACATCAAAGAAGGTTTAACTTGGTTAAGAAAATAATATTATGAACGAATTGGATAGAATCAAAGAATTAATTCACAACAACAAGCATTTTCTATTAAGTGGTGGTGCGGGTAGTGGGAAAACATACACTTTGGTTGAGGTATTGAATTTTATATCCTTGGAATACAAAACAATGCCTATTGCTTGTATTACCTACACCAATGCCGCTGTTAAAGAGATAGAAAGGCGTGTTGACAACAAAAATTTACGTGTTTCGACAATCCACGATTTTATATGGAATTGCATCTCAAATTTTCAAAACGAAATAAAAGCTTGTTTAATAGAATTAATCAATGAAAGAAAAATAAAAGTGTATCCTGCATTAACGGATGACGAGAATATCCCAGAACGTTATTACAATGAAGGTAGGCGTTTAGACTTTTCTATACAATATAAAGAATACTCAAAACCACTAGAAGGGATTATTTCTCACGATGAAGTTTTGATAATTGCCCAAAAAATGTATTCAACATACCCCAAACTTGGATTAATTCTCAAAAGCGTTTATCCATTCATTATGGTTGACGAATACCAGGACACAAGCAAATTAGTTACCGATATATTACTTAGACACATCACACCTAATACAACAAACGAAAAACCTTTCGTTATTGGATTTTTCGGTGATACAATGCAAAGTATTTACGATGGCAGTGTCGGTAATTTGAATGAATATCTTAGAGATAATTTAGTTACAGAAGTACAGAAAACACAAAATAGGAGAAATCCAAAGGTTATTATAGAATTGGCCAATAAACTACGTACTGACCATTTGGAACAACAACCTTCGAACGACTGTAATGCACCAAATATGAAAAATGGTGTAATTAAAGAAGGTAAGGCATTGTTCCTATTTTCAAACAAAGAAGAAAATAATATCGATAATGTATGGCATTACCTATTAAATAATTGTTCGTGGGAAAAGAAAGTATCCAAAGAACTTAACCTAACTAAAAATTTAATTGCACAAAGAGCTGGATTTACAACTCTGGCTGAAATATACAAAGGTGACAGAGTATATAAATTCGTTCAAGATTTCAAGAGAAGTGGTATTGATTTAAACGAAGAAAATACATTCAGTGATATTTATAGAGAGAATCCGCAAATCGGAAATCCAAGATTGACTAGCGAAGATTGTTTCCAAATCAACAATCTGTTATGGAAACATTTAAGACATATGTATGTTGACATTGAACAACTAATGGAAAACAAAACAATAACAGAAGAGGAAGATAGTGAATCGACAACAGGCTCAAAGCGTTCAAGAATTGTAAAATACATATTACTGTTAATACAACTACTAGAATACTATCATAAAGACATTACCCTCAATTCCGCACCACTTTAAGTTAAAGTTAATAATATAATCCTGAGCAACAATAAGTTACCCAGGATTTTGCCATGTCGCGGATTTCACTTATATTAGTGGTGCAAAAAAAATCAAGTCAATCCCACATGACATGGCAAAGATAACATTAAAATCCGACATAATCACACCTTTCGGTGGAATTTTTTTCATCATTAATCTTTTCGACAAATTACTGTCAAAGGTAATTGATACGGTATTGCCAGAACGTGGCACCCACCACGGTTACAGGTACAGCGAGATCGAGCGCTCCCTCATGTCCATATTCTTCTGCGGGGGCTCATGCGTGGAGGACGTGAGCTCAAACCTTATGGACAGCCTCAAATGCCACCCCAAACTGAGGACGGCCAGCTCAGACACCATACTTCGCGCCATAACCGAGCTGAGCACAGACAACATTACATATACCTCGGAGTCAGGCAAATCCTATGACTTCAATCCAGCCGCACTTCTCAACCGCCTGCTTGTGAAAGCCTCCGTCGGGATGGGGACATTGGTTCCCGGGTCAGGAGTACGTGCTCGACTTCGACCATCAGGTGATCGCCACCGAGAAACATGACGCACAGCCGACATACAAGCACTGCACGGGCTATTTCCCCGGCGTAGCCACCATAGGCGACATGATAGTAGGCATCGAGAACCGTGACGGCAATGCGAACGTG
>JAZRVS010000160.1:0-4321 GCA_045599365.1 Bacteroidales bacterium | reverse complement strand
GTTCTGTTACAAGTTCAATCGCAGGTACTTTGGAGACAAGTTGTTTGACAGGCTTATGATAGCTTCCCTCGCCTGCACATCGGATTTTGAACATCGCATCTACAATAGAAACCTGTCGGCTGGTTGCGGATAATCATTAATGAAAATGGATGGGCAAAGATTACTGCAATGCCTGAAGATCCTTCACAGTATTTCTTTGTCCTTGTCGATAATGATGCCGATTTAATGATGGGATTAGCACAAGGAAACCATCAAGAAAGTGGCAACCAAACGATGTACTATCAAGCATCTGCGAATCCTACTACTGACCTTAAGAAACTTTGGCATATTGAAGCTATGGGTAGCGTATCAGGATATGAGTCATGCTATACATTCCGCAATGTCAGTTATAATATCTGGGCTCTTCAAACTGAATGGAATCACGCTGAAAATTTTAGAACTCACGACCAGTTTTTCCCAATAGAATGGACTGCTACAATACCTAAATATGATGGCACGAATGGTTTTTGGACTATTCAAAATGGTAGATATCCGAATGAAGGATATTTAGGTGCATGGGATAATGTCAGTAAAGCAAATGGTGTTGAGTGCGCTTTAAATGTGGCTATTGACAATTCCCGAATAGGACACTTCCAGATTTATAGCATTCTTAAGTCTGATTTCATCAAATTATATGCAAATGGAGAGAAGAATAAAAACATCACGTTTATGCTTTTAAATCCTTCATTTGAAAATGGTCACACATACGGATGGACACAAGATGGCTCTAAGAGTTTAGGTCCACAAGGAAATACTGATTTTGGTAAAGATGGAAATACTTATGCTGAATGTTGGCAACCAAATGGAACAATTAATATGTACCAAGAAATACAGAACATGCCTATGGGTACATATAAAATTTCCTTCAAGGCTAAAGCACGTGGAGTATCTTCTGCGTCACTATATGCTAATTCTGTAAAAACTGTTTTAAAAATAGCGGACGAAGAAAATACATACGAAGCGAGTATTGCTTTGGACAACAACTCTACCCTAAAAGTTGGAATCGAAGCAGTAGGAACAGGAGTTGGCCAAAGCTGGGTAGCATGTGACAATTTCCAGTTGACTCTTGTAGAAGCAGGTCTTCCTGCAGTAACAAAAGCGGAGGGCAAGATGAATAAAGCAGTTTCAGATGCTCAAGATGCAGCCATAGCAGAATATAACACTAATCCGACTGTTGCAAATTATAATGCAGCTCTTGCTGCAATTGAGGCTGCAAGGGCTTCTATCGCTATTTACGAGCAAATAGCAGTTATCAATACAAAGGCAGCATCCCTTGATGAAGATGGTCAAGAAGCATATTCAGAGACATTGACTGCATACAACGAAGGTACGCTCTCTACATTGGAAGAAGCTATGGAAGGACTTCGTAAGGCTGTTAAGGCTCAAACAACTGAAGGTGCAGATATGACATTGGCTATTGTAAACCCTGAAATCAATGGTTCTGATGGTTGGACTTGTGAAAAACCAAACGGTGGTAATGGTCCTTTGCTCAATAATAGTGCTTTTGAATATTGGATTGGCACAGCATCAAATGGTAGTTTTGATTACTATCAGGTGATAAATGGTCTTCCAAATGGTCACTACAACATTGGTGTGCAGATGTACAATAGTTCAAATGGTGTTAGTGGCGATGCTCCAAATGGCAACGTTGGTCTTTATGGTTTTGCCAATAACACTCAAAAATTTGTTGGTATCATTAAAGACGAAGAGAATATGACGAATTATACACTCGAAGATGTGGTTGTAACCGACGGAACATTGCGCCTTGGTGTAAAGAACAATGGCACAATGGGTGCTCGCTGGTTTGTTGCCGACAACTTTACATTGACATTTGTTTCTGGTATGACGGAGACAGATGCTGCGCTGATTGCATTGAACACCATCTTGGATCAAGCAAAAACTTTGATTGATGCAAATGCAACAGCTACGGTTTCTTTGAAAAGTAAGATTGCTACTGACTATGCAACATACAAAGCATACACATCGGAAACAGGCATCGATGTTATCAAGGCTGCAACTACAGACATGACTGCACAAATTGCTGCACTTAATGCATCAATCGCAGCATACGCAAACCTCAAAGCTGCTTATGAGCCATACGAAGGAAATACTAAGGTTGAAACATTGTATAATGCGGCAAAGGAAGTTTATGAAACCGCAACTAAAACTACTGACGAAGTAACAGCGTACATTAAAGAATTTACACGTGGTGTTGCTGTTGCTACATTGGAAACTCCATACGCGGGTAATGCAGTAGCTGAAGGAACGTTCTACCTTTACAATCCAGCATCAGGCAAGTTCCTTAACGGAGGAAATGGTTGGGGTACCCAAATGTCACTTGTACAAGGTGGTCAGCCAATGAAGTTAACTGCAAATAACGGTAGTTACACAATTGACTCACACATTACAAATAAATCTAATCATTTTGTGGGCACCAATGGCTACCTCGATGCAGCTGAAGCATCATTTACATTCACTCACATAGGCAATAATCTATATTTAATAAGTTGGGAAGATGGTGCAAAGGTATTTGGATATGATGGTTCTACTACAGTAGTTGCAATTCAAACTGTTGAAACTATCGGAAGTTACTGGCAACTTGTATCTGCAGACGATATTAAGGCCGCAGCGATGGCAAATGGAACAAAGGATAAACCATTTGATGTGACATCACTCATAGCTGATTATAACTTTGGACGTTACAATGACTTGTTCGGGTCATGGAATGGTAGTCCAGGTAAGGGTGGCGCAAATGAAAATATGAATGCAGAGAAGTATAATACTACATTTGATGTTAACCAAACACTTACAAATCTCCCTAACGGAAGATATCTCGTAAAAGCACAAGCTTTCTATCGTGCAGGTGGTCAAGGTACAACAAATACAGCAGAAAATGCTTTCTTGTATGCAAACGATAATTCAACTGCTATAGAAAATATTAATGCCGAAGCCCAAAATACAAGCAGTGGTGGCTTTACAAAACAAGCAGGCGATAAATATGTTCCAAATTCACAGTCAGATGCTTCTGCTGTATTTACGGCAGGATACTACGACAACAATGCAGTTGAAGTTATTGTCATAGATGGCAATCTAAAGATTGGTTTCAAAAAATTAGTTAATGTAGATACTGACTGGACGCTGTTCGACAATGTACGTTTGTATTATATGGGTGCAGAATCTTTCGATGCAACAATGACTAAGGTTGGTGATGCGGCTTATTCATCAATGTATTTGGACTATCCTGTTGAGATTCCTGAAGGGGTTGAAGCTTACTATGTAACAGTTGAAGGTAAAACTGCAACGATGAATGAAATCAAAGACGTTATCCCTGCTAATTGTGGTGTAATACTGAAAGCAGCAGAAGATGTTGACAAGATAACATTCACTCAGACAAGCACAAAGGCTACTACTGATGTGTCAAACAATGTTCTTATTGGTTTTGTTAAGGATACCGAGGTTAACGATGGCAAGGCTCACTATGCATTTGGTTATAAGGGCGACAAGGTTGCTTTCTATATTCCTGAATCAGCAGAAAGCGACACAGACCCAACATCAAAGTTCACAGCTAAGGCACATAAAGCTTATATTGAACTTGAAAGCGCTCCAAATGCAAAGCTTGATATTGCTTGGGGAGGTGAAGCAACTGGTATCAACACAATTGACAATGGGCAATTGACAATTGACAATTCTAAAGCATATAATCTCAATGGTATGCGCGTAAGCGACAACTATAAGGGTATTGTTTTGAAGGGTGGCAAGAAATTCTTGCAGAAATAATATGGTTAAACAAATAAAAATTATAAAGAATATGAAAAAGAATTATGTACAGCCAAACACAAAAGTTGTTTTGGTTAAGATGGAACATCATGTTTTAGACTATAGCATAAATAATGAAAAGGGTGATGGTAATTTTTCAAAGAACGAGATCGTTGTGAACGGCAAAGAAGACCTTATTGAAGACTTTGGTTGGTAAGCGTGATGTAGGAATTTAGAATAGAATACATTTTTTACTTATAAAAAAATCTGGCTTGGGAGAAAATCCTGAGCCAGTTTTTTTTTGATTATTCTTTGGTAGATAAATTTAACCCGAATTATTACTATCCGCTAAACATAGTAACTACTCAACTATTTTTAAAGGTGGGTTCTATAAATTATATTGCGATGATTTCAGAATTATTTTTGAGCACCTGACTTCATCACTTTTCTGCGCCATCACATAGCGCAGAATGAAAATCAATGAGTTACGCAAAATAATTGGGTGGTTTTGGGTGGCGCAAGCGAA
>JAZRVS010000159.1:0-3150 GCA_045599365.1 Bacteroidales bacterium | reverse complement strand
GTTGCATTTAATGCTCAATATTCGAGTGCAGATGTAACAGAACCAGTCGCTCAGTATGCGGCACCAAGTTCGTCAGTAGAAACAACAAGTGCGGTCGTTTCTGATAGTTCTTCTGAATCTATGATAGATAATTCTGCAGATTTTTACGAAGATGACTACTATTACTCGCGTCGTTTAATGTCTTCGTATGATCCGACATGGGATGTTTCGTTCCGTATTGGCGGACCTTTCTGGTCAATAGGGTATTATCCGTATGGTTACAATCGTTATTACTACGATTATTATTGGCATTCATACGTTTATGATTACTATCCTCATTATTCATATTATTGGCATAGCCCATATCATTATTACTATGCACCACGTTATTATACGTATCGTCCATATCGTCCAGAACCATATCGTAGTTATGTAATGAAATCGCGTACTCCATATCATGTGCATACATCAAGTAGAAGTGCAGGTTATCGTTCTACGCCAGAAACTCGAGCTGGTGTTGCTCATACAACGACAAGACCAACATCGTCATCAACAACAAAGTCTAGTTCATCAGTTGCAACACGATCAACAATGGGTCCTTCAAATTCATCAAGAACAATAGTTTCTGGTAGTTCTACTCATACGTCCTCGCGTTCAAGTGTTGAGACAAGATCAACGCAACATCCGACTGCACGGACATCGTCTTCGTCAACTACAACGAAGTCAAGTTCTTCGCCTGCAACGAGAACAACGACTGGGCCATCGAATTCATCAAGAATGTCAACAACAAATGGTAATTCAACTCATTCGTCATCAAGAACTAGTGGTTCTGTCTCAACAAGACCATCAACATCTTCTAATTCATCAACTATGAAGTCAAGTTCGTCAACGAGAACAAGTGCTGGACCATCAGGTTCTTCAAGACCTGCGAGTTCTTCTTATACAACGAAGAGTTATAGTTCTCATTCGTCAACTTCTTCTTCGTACTCAAGTAGCCGTCCAAGCAGTAGTTCGTCACATAGTTCGGCTCGTAGTTCGGCTCGTAGTTCTTATAATTCGTCAAGTACACATAGTAGTTCAAGATCTCATAGTGGACCAAGATAGAGGAATAGTTGCTGAGTTCTATCAAAAGAAAAACAATAGAATTCGGAGAATATTATTCGTTTTTTTCTAAAAAATGTTAATTTTGTAAAAATATGTATGTAAATATGAAGAAGTTTAGTTTATTCGTTTTTGGTATAGCTGGTGCATTGACATTGTCTGCACAAAGTTATAGTGATGCATTGCGATATAGTGAATCGTTTCAAGAAGGAAATGCTCGATTCATGAGTATGGGTGGTGCAGTTTCTGCATTAGGAGCTAATGTGGGTGCAATGAGTTCTAACCCTGCTGGTTCTGCTGTATTCAAAAAGAGCGTAATTGAATTTACTCCAACGTATTATTATACAAAAGCCAAAAGTTCTTATCTTGGTACAGATGGTAGTGCGTTTGTATCAGAATTGAAAATACCAAGTTTTGGTATTGTTGGTTACAAGCCATTGAAACAAAATAGTGTGTTTGTATCGGGAATTAGTTATGGTTTTGCTTTGAATGCTCAAAATCGTTATAATTCAACTACAGCTTTTGCTGCGACAAACAATCAATCGTCTTTGTCAGATGATTTTTTGAGGTTAGCAAAAAATGAAGTTTGGTATGATGATTATAACACATTAGCTTGGGATGCATATTTAGTTGATACTATTCCTGGTGTTGACGATTATTTTACTCCTTTTTCAAAAAATGGAGTTTCCTCTTATGGAGAATATCAAGATGTTGAATATCAACGAGAAGGTGTAAAACGTGAATTTTTATTCAACTTTGGTGTTGATTTTTCTGAATATGTGTTCTTTGGTGTTGATTTGTCTTTTATGAATTTATATTATAATGATTATTTGTACTTCACAGAAAGTGATGATAATAACACAAATCCATTGTTAGATACATATACGTATCGTAAAAATACAGAAGTTACAGGTAATGGCGTTGGTGGAAAATTTGGTATGATTGTTCGACCAATAGAATTTATTCGTATTGGTGGTGCTTTCCATACGCCAATTTCATATAATATAGAAGAAAAATGTGATGCAAGTCTTGAAGCTTTTTATAATCAAGATGTAAGACCAGATACAGGTTACGGGTATGGAACAGATGCATTTGAGAGTGATTATACGATAAATCAGCCAGCAAAATATGTAGCATCTTTAGGTTTTGTTTACAAGAATATTTTGAATGTCGGTGTTGATTATGAGTATATGAATTATGAAAATTGTGAATTGCGTAACGTATCAACATCAAAATTAAATAGTCAAATTTCAGAGGAATTAACAGCTGTGAGTAACTTGAAGTGTGGAGCAGAATTCCGCTATGGTCCATTCTCATTCCGAGGTGGATATGCAACATATGGTAATCCATATAAGAGTGCTTCTGGTGATTTCTATCGTCGCGACATTTCTGGTGGCGTTGGTTTGGCAACAAATACATTCTACTATGATTTAGCTGTAACAAATGCAAAATATGATAAAAATGAGTGGTTGTATACTGATGCTTCTGATAAAGCTGTTGTTGGATCTTCAACAATTCATCGTACATACGTAATGTTTACAGCAGGATTTAAATTTTAGAATCTCCTAAATTTAAGAAAAAGGCGATTCGTTGTGAGTCGCCTTTTTTTATTGATATACAAAGTAAATCAGGCACATATAGTCATCTATATGAAATCTATAAACACTAATCTCACTTGTTAAATATTTTATAATTACTATATTTGTATAATACATTGGTAGTATGGATACGTTAGAACAAATTCAATTTGAAAAATTGCAACACGAATTGCAACAGACAAAACTGCAATTAGCAGATATGCAATTAAAATTTGAAAGTTCGCAAAAGGAAATCGCGGTAGAAAAGCAACACATGGAGAGATTGTTGCTCAACATACTTCCAGAAGAGATTTATCGTGAATTATTAAAAGATCATACTGTCGTTCCACAATATTACAAATCTGTTTCGGTGTTATTCCTCGATTTTGTCGGATTTACATCAATGTGTGAACATATAGAGTTAAGAGAATTGATTTCTGAATTGAATACACATTTTATCCATTTTGATGATATATGTGAACGAGATTATCTT
>JAZRVS010000158.1:0-3816 GCA_045599365.1 Bacteroidales bacterium | reverse complement strand
ATTCTCCATATACCAACGCGCTTGCGCGTTATACATTTGGCTAAACAATCCTTTTTTTTCTAAAAGTTCATCAAAACTTCCATCTTCCACAATTTCCCCGTTGTCAAACACAAGAATACGATCAACCACACTCGTTATTCCTAGACGATGTGATACTAGAATTGTTGTTTTATCCTGAGTCAGCGAAGCAAAATTCCTATAAATATTGGCTTCTGCCAACGGATCCAATGCCGCCGTTGGTTCATCCAAAATATACATCGCAGCTTCTTTCTTAAACAGCGCACGAGTTATTGCAATTTTTTGCCACTGCCCTCCCGACAAATTTTTACCGTCTTCCGAGAACAATCCAACCATTTCATTAATATCTGTGTTTTCGTCAAGTATCTCGTCTGCCCCTGTTTTTTTCATCAAATCAACTATTTCATTATCTTCATTCTCTTGATGATTGTGCACAGAGATATTAATGTTATTCTTTATGGTATCTTGATATTGACAGAACTCCTGAAAAACCACGGAAATAGAGTTTCTTACACTCGAGACATTATCCCAAATGTCTTTTCCATTGATTATTGCATGACCGCTTGCTGGCTCATATAAACCGCAAAGCAAATTGACAAATGTTGATTTCCCGCTTCCATTTGCTCCGACTATCGCTATTTTCTCGCCTTGTTTGATTTTTACCGATAAACTGTTAAGAGCTTTTTTCTCACTGTTCGGATACGAAAAGGAAACGTTGTCAAATTCAATAGATACATTATTATACCCTTCAGCATCTTCGTCGATTTTTTCTCTTTGCATTCCCAATAAATCCATAAAATCTTGAATATACTTCAGATCGGTAAAAATACTCATTGAGTTGATCAAAAGCGTAGCGGTTATTTCTTGTAATTGTCTTGCTGCGGCAATAACTAACATGAATACGCCTATGCCTACAGCTGGGTTCGCG
Organism: Bacteroidales bacterium; assembly: GCA_045599365.1. Lineage (GTDB taxonomy): Bacteria > Bacteroidota > Bacteroidia > Bacteroidales > UBA1715 > UBA1715. Next base: position 2,870 of record JAZRVS010000158.1, on the reverse strand, counting down.
TAAATTTTTTGTACTGCAAAAAGAATTACAAACAAATACACACCATTTCGCAACAAGTCAGCAATACTGTTAATTATCACATGTTTTTTTGTAATTTTATTCTTTTTGTCAACCCATTCTTTTCCTAACCGTTTCCATTTCTTTTTGAAATACGGATACAGTCCGAAAAAACGGATTTCTTTCATTGATTCATTTTTTCTGCAATCCTCAGAATATGTTAGGACAAAGCAACCCTCTTTCATAAATTTTGTTCGATGGCGATAGTCAGCATCTTTTTGATACAAAGAAAGAAAAACTGCCGGTATACTAGTCACAACAAGAATCGTGACAATGAACGGACTAACTCTATATAAAACCACAGAAACACTAACAAAAGAAATAACGTTTGCAATCCATGTAAAAATAATAGCTATGCTTCCGGTTGCTTTTTCAGATGCATAAGAATTTACAAACTCATATTTTTCCCGAAATCCATCATAGTTTTCTATGTATTTATATGGTATTGTTGAAAGCAAATCTATCATCTGAATTTGTAAATATTTTGACACTTTTAAAGAGTCTTTAGAATTGTAGTACTCTTTTACAAAGTCAAATAACGTTTGCCCAACATATAGCGCTAACAGTATTCCAAAAGAGAGAAGTGTTCCATTCAGCAATTCCGGGTTAAGTGCGAGTTTTTGAGTGCTATTAGTGAATCGTTCCAATTGAAGCGATATAAGCATAGGAAAAAAGGCTATACCTAATCCCAAAAAATCAAGGATTAAAGAAATAGCAGATTTGAGTTTTATGCTTAACGCCAAGGATCTAAAGAAATATTTAATCTTTACCATAATTAAATATCCTCCACCTTCTTGTACCACTGAGCTTGTGCATTAAAAAACTCACTATACAGCCCGTTCTTTTGCATTAATTCTTCATGCGTACCCATTTCGGCAATCTTTCCATTATTCAATAGAATAATCCTATCTGCCAGTCTTGCAAAACCGACTCGATGGCTGATAAGTATCGCCGTCCTGCCATCCGTTTTGCCTTTAATATTTATAAACTGTTCAAGTTCGGCAATGGGATCAAGAGCAGATGCAGGCTCGTCAAAAATAAGAGTGTCTTTATCGCTCATATGCGTCCTTGAAATAGCAATTTTTTGCTGCTCACCCCCAGAAAACTCTGCTCCGGATTCTTCAACCCACTTATAAATAAAAGTATCCTTACCTTTTGGCAATTCATTGACAAAACCGATAGCGCCACCTTTCTCAAGCGCGCTATTAATTTTCTTTTCATTGTCAACATTTTTTATGTCTCCAAAGCCAACATTTTCCCAAATTGGCATGTGAAACAAATGATAATCTTGAAAAAAGGCACCTATTTTATCCTTTAGGAAACCATCCGGCAAACTGTCATATTCCTTTCCGTAAAAAAACAATTTCCCGTGATAAGGCTTATATAACTGAAGCAAAAGTTTTACAAGGGTTGATTTCCCACTTCCATTCACACCAACGAGTGCTATGGTTTCCCCTTTTTTTATTTGGAACGAAACATCATCCAGCGCTAGATCCAATCCATTGTACGAATATGAAAGGTTTCTTGCCTCAAAAACCACTTCGTCGTCCGAAAAACCTAAATCCGAACTTTCAGTTTCAGCGTTTTGGGTTGTCCGATCCGAGAAGATTTTGTACTGACGTTCAACCGCATATAATCCATGATCCGTAATAACCAACATTCGTGCAGCGCCAGATATCGATCCATTAATGTCCAAACACATGGTGAAAATCACAAGCAATCCTGCAGCGTCCATTTGAGAATTGGCTACAGAAAAAAGCGCAAAAACTACCATTGCGCCTAAGAACAAATAAAAGACAATGTTTCCAACTAATGATCTAAGACCAATATCAAAGCTATTTTTCAGATGATACTCCTCTATCGGACGATGCGCCTCTTTCCATTTGTCAATCAGTTCATTCTTAATGCCAAACACGCGAAGTTCTTTTGCATATTCAGGAGAGAACGGCATACCACTATAATGCCCCGCCAATCGTTGATTTCCTCGTATTTTTTTCCAGCCATACCTCTGTTTTTCTGTATATTTTAAATTAATCCAAAAAACAACAACGGTATACACTAGTGACACAGCAAAAATGGGAATCGAAATGGTAAAAGCTACTGCAAGCAAAGAGCATAATCCCACAATCTTCCCCAACAATGAACAGAAGCCGCTGATGACATCGGTTAGAGACCCTTCTCTCAAAACCACCGAATAGTATTCATCGTTGACATCTTTTTTGAGAAGTTCCTCCATACTAAAGTTTTGTACAGCATCCATTAACAATTCTGCCATGCCAAAATAGTACTTGTTATACATTACAGAGTAAATAAACTCCACGTTCAATCGATTTGAAACACCCACTAAAGCGGTAATGATTCCAAACACAAGCACATACGGAAGAACATAATCTATTGTTCCAATCCCTGTAGAAACATAATCATTTAACACACTAATGATTACCCGATTGTAGTATAACGCGACTGCGGGAAGCACTGAGACAACGGCCATTAAAGAAAACCATAATATCAAAATTCGCTTGTTAACTTTCCAAGCTAATGAAAATGCCCAAGCAATTGACTTTACTTTATTTTTCATTTGGCTTCTCCTTATTCTTAGCGCAATAGATCTCGGCAAGTTTGTTCTTGCAATTCTTTTCATAGAGAAATTCCCCTATCAGTTTCGACAATTTTTTGGCAAAGAATTATTTAATATTTATTGTATTATAAAAATTTCGTAATGTCAATGATGCTCACGGAGCTCTCAGCATTTTATCGCCGTTCTACAAACCATTTGCCAATATTGTTGCCAGTTAGATTTGTATTCCGTTCAA
>JAZRVS010000157.1:0-1875 GCA_045599365.1 Bacteroidales bacterium | reverse complement strand
GAGTTTTGCACAGAAGAAAGTCTATTTCACAGAACCTGGTGAATTAATTTTTCAATTTACGCAAACCGACATACAAAACAACACAGCAAAAAATGCTGTTCGTACGTCATATTTCACTAACCTACCCTATTTTATGAACATCAATTTCAATAACCATTTTGGATTGATGCCTGGAATTTCTATTAAAAACATTGGTATAAAAACAAAAGACGAACAAATAGATACTATCAAATACAAAAAAATACAAAGAAGAGTTTTCACAGCAGGACTTTCTCTTGCAGCAAAAATCGGAATTTTTGACAAAGGTTTTTGGTGTTCGGCTGGTGCTGGTATAGATTGGGCTTTTCACTATCGTCAAAAATTGTATCTCAACAAAAAAGTGTCGAAAGAAGGTGAATGGTTTAGCAATGCAACGCCAAATTTCATTCCTTCGGTTTTTGTAGCATTTCAAACACCTTATGCTCTGAATATCAAGTTCACCTACTATTTCAATGATTTCTTAAACAAAGACTATAATGGTAGCCTAGGCGATTTTAGTAAATTCACTAAATCACAATTAGCCACACTATCATTTTCTATCATTTTGAAAGAAATGCCAGGAAATACAAATGGTAGTAGTCAATTAAGCAAACCAAACAAGAACGAGCGCGAAACTGTTGAACTATGAAATTTATTAAATTGTTGATATATAAAATCTTTGGATTAAAAACATACCTACAAATTGTAAGTAGAATTTACATTTGTTTAGTTTCGTTGGGCTACGGAAAGAAAAAATATCCAGAGATTCATCATCTAAAAAACATTGTAAAACCTGGATTTCATTGCATTGATATTGGTGCAAATCTTGGCTACTTCTCGTACTTTATGAGCAAATTTGCTGGTCAAAATGGCAAAATATACTCTATTGAACCTATTCCACTATTTGGAGAAATTTGGAAGAAAAATATTACCCGCACAAAAATGGGAAATTGCACCCTCTTTCCATACGCATTAGGAGCAGAAGAAAAAAAAGTACAAATGGGAATGCCCGTCGTTGAAGGAACAGTCCACCACGGAATGACCAAAGTTATAGAAACAAATACCACGAAATACGAACAAACATTCGACGTTACTATGAAAGTTCCAGACGAACTTTTCAAAGATATAGAACAACTTGATTTTCTTAAAATTGACGTAGAAGGTTACGAACACAACGTGTTTGCAAATATGAAACAAACACTCACAAAATTTCATCCACTCATTCAATCAGAACTGGGAGGAGAAGAAAATCGAAAAGAATGTTTTGGCATTTTATGTTCTCTTGGCTACAAACCACACATTCTTGTTGGCTGCAAATTACAAGAAATTCCAGTATCAGAAATAAACGACCACGGACAAGATTTTTATTGGAAAATAGATGAGAGATAAGAATTAAGAATTAAGAATTAAGAGATAAGAGATAAGAGATAAGAGAAATAGGTATTATGATTTCCTTATTACTAATCACTAATCGTTAATCATCAATCACTAATCACTCCCTTCTTTCTTACCCCAATTTATTTCTTTTAATGAAGTAGTTGGTTAGAATTTGGTCAAAACCTTTGTTAATGTCTGCCACCACGTAATCAATTTGAAATTGTTCGCAACGAAGTTTTATTTCTTGTTCAATCTTTTGAATTGTATTTTTATACGATTCGCGAATAGCATTGGGATTCAGTTTTAAAACTTCGCTTGTTTCCATATCAATCAACTCTGTTGGTTGATTATCAAGATTGAACTCTTTTTCAATATTTGGTTCTATTACATGAAAAAGAATGACTTCGTTTTTATTAAATTTTAGATGTTGCAATGCATTAAAGACCTCATTGACATCGGCAGACAAAAAATCGCTAAAGA
>JAZRVS010000156.1:0-8905 GCA_045599365.1 Bacteroidales bacterium | reverse complement strand
GTTTCCTAAAAGCATATTTGCAAAATTAAAAGTCATTTTTGATTTTGTCAAGATTACCGAAATGAAAATCCAGGTCACCTGTTTTAAAGGTGCTTGCGGCAAATCTTTCCCCCGCATCTATAATAACGAGTTCAGGGCATTTTATGCCTTGTTTTTTATCTCTCTTATATCGTTCGATTAAAGCTTTCTTTCTACGAGGATTACCTATATCAATAAAGACATAAATCGTTTTTTCAGTCCTTTCGGCTCTTCCATACAACGCCACTTGGGTTTCATATCCATGGAGATATTGACCGTTGGAAGATAACTTAACTTCAGTTATGGTTTTATCCACACCGCGGCTGATTTTCATATCTAACGCGCCGTTTCCTGCATCGCATTCAAAAGATGCATCTAAATCGTTTGTTTGCAAATAATATTTCGCACCAAGATGCATAAAACGCTGTATGGATTTTTCTCTACTTTTGGACGGGGCTGATTGAATTTCTGCCCATCCGCGATTATTCTCTGTCCAGTCTTTGAATATATTGATAATATCCATAGAGGCATCGAAACTTTTTGGCTGCCTTTTCGTTTTTGAAAATGATTCCGTACCACAAATGGTTTTTAAGAGAATAGCTGCATAATAATCGGGATCCGTTCTTAAATCAAGTGCATCCAAATTTTCGTTTTTATATCCGTCAATCACTCTTTGACATACATCCGATTGCATAAATATATGTTTAAGCAAATAATCTTTTTGCACAGAAGAAGCCCACTTCTTCCACTCCATGCCTATCTCTGCGCTGATTTCTCTTCTAATGGTATCGTTTTCCAATGCGACTCTGCTTATATCATCCCAATCGACCGCAATCGGCAATTCGTGCAGTATTTCCTCGGGTAACATAAGTATGGGACAATGCTTATACGGATTAACAATAAGTCCATCTTCCGAGAAAGTGAGCTTTTTTCTTGTTTTGGGAGCAATTCCGAGTTCGCGCATCATCCGAAGCGTATATTTTATGATATAAGGTTCGATGATTGTTGCAATCATGTCGCTCAAACGATCTCCTGCCACATTCTCTTCAAATAAACTAACAAGATGGAAAATCTCAGGTTGTTTGGACCCTTTTTTTACGATTTGATAAGCATCAGCCAAAACTTTATTTGATATATTGTTGCCCCAACCTGCACCGGTAGTTGATTCTGAGAATCCAAGATTGATGCCGTTTACTTCATGAAAAACAAATCTTTTTCTTGCACTTTTATACATTTTGTCCGACATCTCAGGTTCATCAGCCGCATCAAGAAGAGTCGCAATTTCGCTGAAAAAGGAATTTAGATGCTTATATGCTTCAACAAATTCGGGAATTGTAGAATTCTTCAGACGGATGATATTAATAAAGAAATGGCTATCTTTATCGATCAACGCATCAAAAACTCCTAACTCGCTGAGGTTTACTTTTGGCTTTATATACTCAGAAATAAACATAGTTTATATCTCCTTTTTATACTTACACTTATCTACTCTATTATGTTCACGGCAGCAACTTCTATTTGCAATCTAAGATTGGACAATTTTCCTCCAATAATTTTTTTAACCTGTCTACATCCTTTATCAATGTCTTTACAATAAATTGATAAATCACAAGGATCATTCAATGCACTTATCAAAGGAACCCATATTTGATTATTCGAAATCGTATCAATATCTCTTTTGTTACCACTTCTATATTTGTATATTTTAGTTAAACTGTTACTATATTCGTCATTTGTTTCCATATTGTGCCCTATTATAATTTATACCAATAATATGTTGATTGAAAATTACTAACATTTGTTGAGGCATCCGAAACATTTTCTTCGTATCCATTTTTCTTATTTTGCCAATCAACTTTATAAGATACATAATACCAAGTTGTATCATCTTCAAATTCTATAGAATTTAAAGAATCACAACTATTGAACACATAACAACCTATCTTTTCAACACTTTCTGGAATAACTACTTCATTTATTTTTGTGCAACCATAAAATGCATAATCCATTATTGTTTTAACACCATCATTGATGGTTATACTTGTCAATTCATTACAATTTCTGAATGCGTTTTCTCTAATTACAGAGTTCCCGTTTAGTGTCAAGCTTATTATACTGCATCCATAGAAAGCATATTGTTTAATATCAAAGATTTCGGGAGTCTCCAAATTAGTCAACAATTCACCATTTACATACAAATTATGAGCAACTGAAAGCGGATTTGATGCCGCATCTTCAAATGATATTTTGCACCATTTTACTATATCAGTAATATTTACAGCATTCAAATTACTACATCCAGAAAAAGCACTTCCATTTATACTTGTTATACTTGCAGGAATAGTTATTGTTGTCAAACTACTACAATCTGCAAATGCGTTCCATCCAATGCTTGTTACACCATCAAGAATTGTTATGTTTGTTAATTCACTGCATCCAGAAAAATAACCTTTTGATATGTTTCCACCATTGATTGTTATTGTTTTCAATTTGGATGGGATATAGAAGCTGAATGTACCTATACCATCATATTGTTTAATTAAAACAGATCCTCCAAAATTTGACGACCCAAACAAACCACCCAAAAATCCAGTCGCCGGCAATGTCATACTTTCCAGTGAACTACAGCATCCAAATGCATTATTTCCAATATTTGTCACACTTGGAGGAATAATTATGCTAGTCAATTTACTGCACTCTTTAAATGCATAAGATGGAATGGTTTGAACATTCTCCGCTATATTTATTGAAACAAGTTGCGCACAATTCTTAAATATATAATAGTTTTCAGTGCCCGCAACTGTACAATTGATTGCATTCCAATTTACCGTTGTCAAGCCACTGCATCCTTCGAAGGCACTTTCACCTATGCTTGTCACACTGTCTGGGATTGTTATGCTTGTCAATCCACTGCAATAATAGAAGGCATAATCCCCTATGCTTGTCACACTGTCGGGGATCGTCACGCTTGTCAAGCCACTGCATCCATAGAAGGCACGATAACCTATGCTTGTCACGCCGTTGCCTATCGTCACGCTTGTCAAGCCATCGAAATAATAGAAGGCATAACTCGGTATTGTTTTGACATTATCGCCTATATTGACAGTTGCAAGTTTTGCACAACCTCTGAATATAGGATAATTTGAAGAACCTGCCGTTGTGCAGTTGATTGCATTCCAATTGACTGTTGTCAAACCACTGCAATTACAGAAGGCCCATCCACCTATGCTTGTCACACCATTGCCTATCGTCACACTTGTCAAACCACTACAATCACAAAAGGCATAACTCGGAATTTTCTTAACATTATCACTCATATTTACAGTTGCCAACTTTTTGCAATTATAAAATAACGGTTTAGATGCGGAACCTGCACTCGTACAATTTGTCGCATCCCAACTTACTGTTGTTAATCCACTGCAATTGGCAAATGCGTTGTCACCAATACCTGTCACATTGACAGGGATTATTAAGCTTGTCAAGCCACTGCATCCACGGAAGGCATAATCACCTATGCTTGTCACGCTGTCTGGGATTGTTATGCTTGTCAAACCACGACAATATTCGAAGGCATCATCACCTATGCTTGTCACACTGTCGGGTATCGTCACGCTTGTCAAACCACTACATCCATAATAAGCAGATGGACCTATGCTTGTCACACTGTTCGGTATAGTCACATTTGTCAAGCCACTGCATCCATAAAAAGCACCATACAATATATTCCCGCCTGTTATCGTAACACTCTTGAGTGTTGAAGGAATGTAATAGGTTGAGCTTGTAGTGCTGCTTGTGGATGAACCATAATAATATTGTGTTGTTGAAGTTCCACCTGTATATGGACTTGTACCGAAGATATAGCCAAACGGATATTGATATTTTGAACTTGATTTCACGTCTGCTTTCGCGCCCACGAACGGCAATGTCATTCTTTCAAGTGAACTACATCCATAAAAGACTCGTTCACCTATGCTTGTCAAACCATCGCCTATTGATACACTTGTCAAACCACTGCAATAATAGAAGGCCCCTTCACCTATGCTTGTTACGCCATCTGGGACTGTTATATTTGCCAAACCACTACATCCATAGGAAGCATATTCACCTATGCTTGTCACGCTATTAGGAATTCCTATGTCTGTCAAAGCAATGCAACCCTCGAATGCTCTTTGACCAATTTCTATCACGCCATTAGAAATTGTTATATTTGTCAAATTAACACAATTATAAAATGCCCAACGCTTAATTTTAGTAACCGCATCAGGGATTATCAAATCCGTTACAAGTTTCCCATTCAGATATAAGTTTTGCGCATATTTTAATGGATTGTCATATTCAACATCATAATTAATATTACACCACGCCGCAATATCATTTATGTTTACTGAATTCAATTTAACACAATTATAAAATGCATTATATCCAATAGATGTAACGGAGAAGCCGATGTCAATATTTTCCAAATTTGCACAGCCAGAAAACGCACAAGCACTAATAGTTGTAACATAATCAGGAATAACAACTTTTGTTATTCCAGTGCAATTTTCAAAAGCGCCAGCGCCAATACTTGTCACTCCTTCTTCAAGGATTATTTCTGTCAAATTTGCACACTCTGAAAATGCACCTGATGCAATATTCCCTTTTGTTATTGTCACTTTATGTAAAGATGCTGGAATATAAAAATCATTTGAACTTTGGTAATATATAGAAAAGTCGTTATTTTGATAATATAACTGCTTTGTCTTGATTCCACCATCATAATTTGCTTGTCCGAATATTACACCAAAAAGTGTTTTTTCATTTTCGGGCAAATAATTATTACTATCGTAAACAACATACGGCATTGTCAATTCTTCCAATGAACTGCAACCCACAAGCGAACCCGCATATATTCTTGACACACTGTCTGGAATTTCCAATTTTATTAAACTTGTACAACCGCTGAATGTATTTGTCTGAATCAATTTTATTTTATTCGACAATGTAATGTTATTTAATCCGCTACATCCTTTAAAAGCCGCTTCTCCAAGCACATCCACGTTTTCCGGGATGTTCAATGATGTCAAAGAAATGCAGCCTGCAAAAGCCCATTCTCCAATGGTTGTCACTGCGTCGGGGATTGTCAAGTTTGTTAAACTGTGACATCCCGCGAATGCATGACCATCTATAAGATTTACTTTTTCTGGAATAGTCAATGATTCCAAAGAAATACAAGATTCAAACAATTTGGCTGCGATTTCTGTGATTCCATTTGGAAGTGATATGGTTTTTATACTTGTACAATTGTAAAAGGCACCTCCTCCTAAGCTTACAACACTGTCAGGTATCATAACATTTGTCAAACCCTTGCATCCAGAGAAGGCACCGCTGCCTATGCTTGTAACGCTATTGGGAATTGTTATGCTTGTCAAACCACTACAATTTCCAAAGGCGGCATGTTCTATGCTTGTCACATTATCTGGTATTGTTATGCTTGTCAGATTGCTACAGTTATAGAAAGCATTAGACAAAATATTCCCACCGGTTATTGTAACATTCTTAAGTGAAGCCGGAATATAATATGTCGCACCTGTTAACGTACTTAAATTGGTACTATAATATGGCTGGCTTATTTCAATACCACCTGTATAATTTGCGGAACCAAAGATATAGCCAAACGGATATTGATAGGTATCACTACTGGTCACGCCCGCCCTATTTCCTACAAACGGCAAGGTTATGCTTTCAAGTGAACTACATCCATAGAATAAACCACTCGGCAAACTTGTCAAGCCATTACCTATTGACACGCTTGTTAACCCACTGCATCCGTAGAAGGCACGTTCACCTATGCTTGTCACACCGTTGCCTATCGTCACGTTTGTCAAACCACTGCAATTTTGGAAAGCCCATCGTAATATACTCCCACCTGTTATCGTCACGCTCTTGAGTGATGAAGGAATATAATAGTATTCATAATGAATTTCATCATAATGTTGTATTGCTACAGTTCCGCCTGTATATTGACTTGAGCCAAAGATATAACCGAACAACTTGGATTTAGATGCTGACGTTGCAGACTTGCTTCCACCAACAAATGGTAAGGTAATACTTTCAAGTGAACCACAACCACGGAATGCTTCTTCTGTTATACTTGTAACGCAATCAGGGATTGTGACACTTGTAATAGTTGCAGATGCACAAGCTTTGATAGTTGCGACCTGTTTATTGTCTATGTATTTAGGGACAACAACACTACCTCCCGTTCCATTATATGAAGTTATCGTTATTTGATTTAAATTGTCATTATATGTAAACTTATTCGGTTTTGTCTCGCCACTCCAATACGCATACAAAGTCTTATCCTCGGCGCCCATTGTGGTATCAGAATATACAGATTGCAACGTAGAATCTGTATACCATCCTCCAAATATATCCCCATCTCTTTCTACCCAAGTATTTGCATTCAATGTTTGTTGATATTTGAATGTTTTAGAAGACGATGAAGCGCCATTATTGGGGTATATGGTGATTGTATAAGTTTTTCTTGTGTAATAATAATTTACTACGCTACTTCCATCCGCCGAAATTACTATTGTTTGAGTTGAAGGAGAAGTTATGCCTTCCAATGATTTGACAGCCGGAGTCACAGATGATGCAGTTGTGCCACACAATATTTCAGTTGAATCCAATATATAACCACTGCTATTGGCATTTTCAATATAATGGTTTACCGCATATTCAGTATCCGTGTTTGCAATCCAATGTGCGATTAATGAAATATTTGCAGTTTGATTCCAAGTCCCGTTATTTGCAAATTTTGTAGTTCCTGTATACCAACCGCTAAACTTATACCCTGTTTTATTAGGAATTAGTAGTGTATATGCACTATCATAAACAAACTCATCAGAGAATCTTTCGATATTTCCGCCATCCGCATTATATGTAATAGTATAGGTGTTCGCCTGCCAATTTGCGGTGTATATTCTGTTGCCGACTGAGTTTTTAGCAACGGAAACGGATTTTGAAACACCGGATATATCAGTTCCACTCCAACCAAGGAATGTATAACCAGTCTTTGTCGGTTCTGACAAAGAAATTTCATTTTCTATCGTATAACTTTCAACATTTGAAGATGAATTTGTTCCACCATTCAAAATATAAGTAATTGTATATTTGATTGGAATCCATTTTGCTGTCAATGTTACTGAAGCATCAATATTCCAAACACCCGTCATTTTTTTTGTCCCATAATACCAACCTACAAAATCATAACCATTTCTTGTCGGAATTGGAAAATTGATTTTTTCGTCATAAATAACATCCATTGATGTGGCATCAACAGTTCCACCATTTGCATCAAATATGGCAACGTATTCATTTGCTTCCCAAGTTGCTTTGTATTCTCTATCGCCTGTTGAACCAACGGGAATTACTACATTAACCGTCGGTTCGGTCAAACCTGTACCAATCCAGCCCATGAATGTATATCCATCTTTTGTTGGATTTTTCAAATTTATTTCATCGGTAGTATTATAATTTTCAACATTCTTTTGTTTTTTCCCACCATCATAATCATATGTAATGGAATACTTCTTCAATTCCCAATTCGCTTCAACACTTATTTCAACATAAACTTTGTCAAAATCGTATTTGTTATTATATTTTTTCAATTCCCAACGAGTCAAAGAATAGCCATCGCGAACTGGCATAAGTAAATCTTCGTTTGATGTGTAAGAAATTGTGGTCTTTGATTCTGAATTTTGTTCAGATACTTGCCCTTGTGTACAATCATAATTTACTGTCAACACTGCATCAACATAAAATAAACGTTTTTTAGCAGATTCAAGATTTCCCTCAACAACATTACTTTCTTTTAGCAAAGGTTTGATTGCAACGATTGTTGAAAGTGCGGGGATTGCATTTGCGCTATCGCTAAACCCGTCCAATTTTTTGTACGCTTCAAGTGCGGATTCATAATCACCATTTTCCACAAATGCTTTCGCTTTGCTGTAATTAGATGCCGGAATGAATACTGTCGCTGTAAGGATAATCACAACAATAACAATAACTGCTATAATTGACAAAACAATTGCTGCAATCTTGGTCTTGCGTTTTGCTTCGGCAATCTTCTTTTCCCTTGCAATTTTTGCTTCTTCTTCCGCTTTGATTTTTGCAAGGCGGTCATTCTCCGCTTTGATTTTCAGTTCTTCTATTCTGCGAGAACAAATGTCCGCCAATTCATCTGCGTCTTTCCAACCTGAAATGGTCAAAAATGTATTTTTTGCATTGGTATAACCGATTATCGTTTTCGCCTGCATACAAATTTTTGCTGCAGAATAAATCTCATTCTTTTTGCATACTCTTGCTTTTTCACGGCATTGTTCTGCCAAAGTTGCGGAATTTTCAAAATTTCTTATTTCATCAAATAATTTTGCGGCATTGTTATAATGTGCTTCATCCTTTGCAAAACGCATAGCATCCGAAGCAATATTATATTTTTGCAACAAAGACGCATGTCTATTTCTATCATTAATCAGACCAATATATCTGTTGAGTTCTTTCCCTAACGCAGGTGAATATCTCAACACTTTCTTGTAGTTATTATAATTATCAAACGGCTTTTGCAAAGATTGCAAACCTTCTTTTGTATGTAATTGCAATTCTGCAAGCAATTTGCCAAGATACGCCTGCGCATTTTCGGGATCTTGGTCCAAAACTTTTTCACAATACGCATCCGCTTCTGCCCAATTACCATCTTCAAGGAATATGAAAGCCCTTTTCAAAAGCGGCTCTATGTTGACATTTCCCTGCACAACAACAGTTTCCTTTTCAGCGGGCTTCGGTGCATTCGCGCTTATTATTTTCTTTATGCCGCGGATAAGGTCCTGCATAAAGCCAAGTTTGC
>JAZRVS010000155.1:0-4194 GCA_045599365.1 Bacteroidales bacterium | reverse complement strand
CCATTGTTTATCAATAATATTCGTAATAAAAAACCACTTCCTGTTTATGGGAAAGGCGAAAATGTTCGCGATTGGTTGTTTGTAGAAGATCACGCTCGTGCAATTGATTTAATTTTTCATAAAGGAAAAATTGCAGAAACATATAATATTGGTGGATTTAATGAATGGAAAAATATTGATATTATTAAAGTTGTAATAAAAACCGTAGATAGATTGCTTGGTCGAGCAGAAGGAGAAGATTTGAATTTGATTACGTATGTGACAGACCGATTGGGGCACGATGCTCGTTATGCAATTGATTCAACAAAACTCCAAAAAGAATTAGGTTGGGAACCAAGTCTTCAATTTGAAGAAGGCATAGAAAAAACTGTTCGTTGGTATTTAGAAAACGAAGAATGGTTAAATAATGTCGTTTCTGGTGATTATGCAAAATATTATGAGTCAATGTATAAAAACCGATAGTATGAAAAAGTTAATCTTTGGTCTTTTGATATGTTTATTGTTTTTTTCTTGCAATAATAAAAAAGCTGATGTGTATTCTGTTACAGATGGTGGATTGTCGTATTTATATCAAGAACATGCTGATTCTGAATTACTTCCACAAGATGGAAATAAATTGTTGGTAAGTGTAAAATACTACAATGAACAAGATTCGTTATTGTTTAATTCAGATGATATTTCTCAAAAATTCATAATGGATTTCTTTCCTCCAGTTCGAAATGGTTCGACTATCAATGATGCTTTTGCAATGATGCACGAGGGTGATAGTATGAGTTTTAAAATAAATGCGTACGAGTTCTATCTTGGTGCAAATCAAATGAATATGCTTTCTAAGGTAAAAAAAACAGATTTCTTGCGATTTGAAATACGATTAAAAAAGATATTGTCACCAGAGATTGTTGAAAAGGAATTTGTTGAAAAAGACAAAATGTTGAAAGATGAGGAAGAATTTTTGTTGGAAGATTTTTTGAAGAAAAATTACCCAGAATTGAAACCAACAATGTCTGGTTTGTATTTTATTGAAACTCGAGAAGGTTCTGGTAGAAAAGTTGGTTTAAAGGATTCTGTTGCAATACATTATACGGCAACATATATAAATGGGGAACCAATTTATTCAACGTATCAAAAGAATGATCCTTTAATTTTTGCGGTGTCAGATCCAAATGTGTGGCCTTGTCTTTCTGAAGCTGTTCAATATATGCAAAAGGGGAGTAAAGCAACGATTATTGCCGTTTCAAAATTGGCAGCAGGTGAACGTGGCGATAAATCTATGCGTATTGCTCCTCGAAAGACTATAATTTTTGACTTAGAATTGATTGCGTACAAATAGTTTATGGATAGTCAAAAAATTGATATTAAAGGTGCTGCGGTTCACAATTTGAAGAAGGTTGACGTATCAATTGATAGAAATAGTTTCGTCGTTGTTACGGGAGTTTCTGGTTCTGGTAAATCATCTCTTGCTTTTGATACGATTTATGCCGAAGGGCAGAGGAGATATGTGGAGAGTCTATCTTCGTATGCAAGACAATTCCTTGGGAAAATACAAAAACCAGAAGTAGATTCAATAACAGGAATTCCACCAGCAATTGCCATAGAACAGAAAGTGAATGCGGTAAATCCACGATCTACTGTCGGGACATCAACTGAAATATATGACTACATTAAGTTGTTGTATGCTCGAATTGGAAAAACAATATCACCAAT
Source organism: Bacteroidales bacterium (assembly GCA_045599365.1). Classification (GTDB taxonomy): domain Bacteria; phylum Bacteroidota; class Bacteroidia; order Bacteroidales; family UBA1715; genus UBA1715. Next base: position 2,490 of record JAZRVS010000155.1, on the reverse strand, counting down.
ATCTGGTTGCGTTGTAAAAAGACATACGGTACAAGATATTGTTGATTTTCTTTTGACACAACAAGGAAAGAAATGTTATTTAACAACATCAATTATTCTTGGTGGGTATGATTCATTTGCGAAAAAACTTGAAAGTCTTGAAAAAGCAGGATATAATCGTCTTTTTATTGCTGGAAGTATAGTTAGAATATCGGAAGTAAATGCTAAAGATTTTGACTCTAAAATGTTGAAATCAACCACATTGCTAATAGATAGATTTGTCCCTGAAGAATCAATAAAAAATCGTCTTGCAGATTCTATACAGACAGCTTTTCGGGAAGCAGATGAGTGTTGTTCTATTTTTATAGAAGAGAATGGGAAACTCAAACAATACGATTTCTCTAATCGTTTTGAAGCCGATGGAATAACATTTGAAGAACCAACCGTTTTTATGTTCAATTTTAATAGCCCGTTTGGCGCGTGTCCAGTGTGTGAAGGTTATGGAAAGGTGATAGGAATAGATCCAAACAAAGTTATTCCAGATAAATCTTTGTCTATTTGGAATAATGTGGTTGCGTGTTGGCGAGGCGATAAGATGCAGGAATGGAAAAACCAATTGGTTTTGAATGCTCATAAATTCAATTTTCCCGTACATAAACCATATAGTGAATTAACGGACGAACAAAAGAAGTTGATATGGACTGGAAATCAATATTTTGGAGGAATAAATGAATTCTTTCAGATGGTTGAAAAAAATATGTATAAACTCCAGTATCGTGTTATGCTGTCTCGTTTTCGTGGTAAAACAACTTGTCCAGAGTGTGAAGGTTCTCGTTTAAAGAAAGAAGCACGTTATGTGAAGGTTGGTGGATTATCTATCTTGGATTTGGTGGAAAAACCAATCGTATGGTTACGAAATTTCTTTGAAACCATAGAATTATCAGAATATGAAAAAAGTGTATCAGAACGTATTTTGATAGAAATAAAAACGCGTCTTCGATTTCTTGATGAAGTTGGTCTTGGTTATCTTACGTTGAATCGTATGTCGAATACGCTTTCTGGTGGAGAATCGCAACGAATAAATTTGGCGACATCGTTGGGTAGCAATTTGGTTGGTTCTCTCTATATTCTCGATGAACCGAGTATTGGATTGCATTCCCGTGATACAGAAAGACTTATCAATGTATTGAAACAATTACAACAACTTGGAAATACTGTAATTGTGGTAGAACACGATGAAGAAATTATGTGTGCTGCCGATTCAATTGTTGATATTGGCCCCAATGCTGGTGTAAATGGTGGACAGGTTGTTTTTCAGGGGACAATGGCAGAATTAAAAAAGTCAGGAAAATCGTTAACTGCCGATTATTTAACAGGGAGAAAACAAATTGAAGTTCCTAGCATTCGTCGTTCTTGGAAAAATTGCATTAGCATTGCTGGAGCAAGAGAAAATAATTTAAAGAATGTAACTGTACAGATTCCATTAGGTGTATTCACTGTAGTTACGGGTGTTTCTGGCTCAGGAAAATCATCTTTAATTGATAAAATTTTATATCCAGGTGTTCAGCAATTTGTGGGTGAATCTAGCATTGCAATGGGAGAATGTGATAGTATTTCTGGTGTTGTTGGTATTGATTCTGTTGAATTTGTTGATCAAAATCCAATAGGTAAGTCAACTCGATCTAATCCAGTAACTTATTGTAAGGCATTTGATGATATTCGAACTATTTTTGCAACACAAAAATCAGCTCAATTACAAGGGTATAAGCCATCTCATTTTTCGTTTAATACTGAAGGTGGTCGTTGTGAAGAATGTAAAGGCGATGGCGTGATAAAGGTCGAAATGCAATTTATGGCAGATGTTGAATTGGTTTGCGAAGAATGTCATGGAAAACGCTATAAAAGCGATGTGTTGGAAGTTTTGTATCGCGGGAAATCTATTGCCGACATTTTGGAAATGTCTGTTGATGATGCAATTGTATTTTTCTCTGAAGACACATCAACAATGGCAAAATCTGTTACCAATAAGTTGCAATCATTGCAAGATGTTGGGCTTGGTTACGTTGCATTGGGACAGTCATCAAGTACTTTTTCGGGAGGAGAATTGCAACGAATAAAATTGGCAACATTTTTAGGAAAGGGTAATCATGAAAAATGTTTGTTTATCTTTGACGAACCAACAACAGGATTACATTTCCACGATATAAAGAAATTGATGGATTCTTTTAATCGTTTGATTGCACAAGGTCATTCAATAGTTGTGATAGAACATAATATGGATGTAATAAAATGTGCAGATTGGATTCTTGATATGGGGCCAGATGGCGGAGAAAAAGGGGGAAATGTTGTATTCGCAGGTACTCCAGAAGATTTGTTACAATGCAAAAATTCTTATACAGCGAAATATTTAAAAAATAAGATAGGTAAGTAGTCTGTTGTCACTTAAGAGATAAGAGGTAAGAATTAAGAGCTAAGAGTTAAGAAGTAAGAATTAAGAAGTAAGAATTAAGA
>JAZRVS010000154.1:0-18212 GCA_045599365.1 Bacteroidales bacterium | reverse complement strand
GATATAGCAGAACTTTCGTTCAAACATCCACTATCATCATTCACTGATACCAAATTGTATACGTATGTTCCTACTTCTTCTGGAACATCAAAAACAACTTCTGAAACTTTTCCTTTCGTTCTTTTAGTTGTCGCTTTTCCTCCATTCAAACTATATTTTACCGCAAAACCTGGAGAACCTTCCATGTTAATGGTAATAGGAGTATCAAATGTTTCATCACCGATACACAATTCTCCTCCACCAGTAATAGTTGCAGTTGGAACAGGATTCATCACAACAGTAACCTCAGCTGATTTTTGACAAGCTTCTGTCGTCTTGTTTTCCTTATCGTACACCAAGATTTTATAGACACCTTCTTCTGAAATTTTATATCCCGCAGACGTGTAACCAACTGCAGCACTTTTAGACAAACTTCCATCCTTATACCAAACATATTCAAATGCATTAGAAGTAGAAGGAGCCCAATCACTTGTTGTTAATGTTGCACCATCACCATTCGCACAAATAACGATTGTATTCGTTTCTACATCTAAATACGCATCTTCGCTTGTTATAGTCATATCTTCAGGAGCTTCGCACGGACAATTCTCCGACAAAACTACAGGTAATCTATCACAGAAGCCTTGTGGTGTAGTAAATTCTATATCAAAGAAAGGTCCAGTTGCATCTGTTTTGAAATTATTATCTTGAGCAGCTCCAATACCGACAACGAAATCTCCAGTATAATTATCGCCTACGCCGACAATACCTTTTGAAGCATAAAATACCGAAGAATTATTTAAATCAGCATCTCCAGTCTTTGTTGCGCTTGAGAATACGAGAAAATAATTACCTGGTTTCAACTCATAGTCTCCACAATCAAACGTAATTGTTTGTTCAAATGTATATGTACCTGTTGACGTAATTACTTTCTCCATCGTCATCGTTCCTGTAAAACTTTTTATACTAGAAGTTTTATTTGCAACGATATGTCCGTTGTCTGTTTTAGAATTACAAAGGTTTACTGTAAATGTTATAGCTCCAGCCAAAGTAGCAGAACCGTTCACATAATAACTTTGCATAGAACCTTTAGCCTTCATTTTAAACCCTTTAAGATTTATAGTACTATTGACTGTAAATCCAGGGTTTGAAATATTATTTTGTTGAGAAACAGATTGTGTTCCTGTAAAATTAGCAAAAGAACTTGGGATAAAAGTACCCAACCCTGCAGATGTTTCTTCTACGTAAATTGTCTTCTTTCCTCCCGTAGCGGCAACAGCAGCAACATTTATGTTTACTTTCTCAGAACCGATTGTTGTAGCAATAGGTTCAGCATTTGCACCCTTTGATGCGTACCATGAATATACGGCCTTACTACTCGTTGTAGAGACATTTACTGTAGCACTATCACCACAATAGGTTAAATCCGTAGGAATTGTAAATTTTTGTTCATAAGCAGAGATTGTCATTTCTGCAATGGCAGGATCGTATGTAACACAACCATTCCCCGAACCATTTGTTACGTGTTCAATAACAACTTGATATGTTCCTGGTTCTGTTGCTTTATACGTAGTTCCTTTTTTAAGGACACTACCTGTTGAGACCTCTACTCCATCCTTATACCACGTAATGTTGTAAAAATCCGCCAATGAAGCATCTATCACAAAACCAGCATCCAAAACCTGACCATCAAATGCAGAAGCACACACCATCATATCACCTGGCGTTAAATCTACAACAGGATTTGGATGACGAGGATTACAATTTGAAGGTGGATTAATTCTAGTAGCCAACATTTTAGAGGTAGTTCCTCCAACTCCCAATTGACCATAAGGGTTACAACCCCACGCATACATTTGGCCATTTGAACGACCCATAAACCCCCACGTATCAGCACGATTAATTAACACTATATCATCAAAGATTTCCTTTCCATCTGCCAAAATATATTCAGCACCTGCTTTATCCTTAGATTGTCCAATTTTTGTTCCATCAGGGGTACCACCACCACCATCAGAACAACCACCGCCACCCCAAGCGACTGGTTTATTATCAGCAGTAATGGCCATACCAAATCCTTGACCACCAGCGACCCATTTTGCCAACAAAAATTCACCATCGTTGCTCGCACCCGTAGTTAAACCTTTTCTAACCTTTAGAGGTGTACCATAATTGTCAGATCCAGAATACCAAGAATAATTTGCATCCAACACACCAGCAGCGTTATTCCAAGCACCATTACCCCATGCCCAAATATATCCATCAACATCCAAACCATAACCTTCACCATCGCCACAGCCCAACATCTTGATATTATCCAATTTTGTTCCATCACTTTTTATAACTGGTCGAGCGTATGGATCCTTGATATTGCCATTATTTCCTACACCACCAGTAGCGGAACGACCCAACGAACCATTATCTTTTTGATATCCCCAAGAATACACCGTTCCAACTCCATCTCCATCTGGATCAACTAATGCATACGCGCAGTTATCTCCAGCATACACTTGAACAACTCCTTCCAATGGTTTTTTATTTGCATCTACTACAAATACTGGATATGGTTGGTTAGTCTGATTTCCACAACCTAACTGTCCGTAGGCATCATCATATCCTTGTCCATCAAAACCTCTTTCATTTCCACCCCATCCAACTAAACGACCCTTATAAGGACCATCACCAAGAATGGCAAAACTATTGTTATTCCCCGCATATACAACATCTACATTAACCAAGTAACCATCCTTACTATATACGGAGTTTGCCAAATCTCCAGTTCCTATCTTTACCTGAACTGGTGTCGCCTGAATAGTACCTTGCGCTTTCGAAATAGTTCCCGTACCACATTGCCCCAAACTATTGTTTCCCCACGACCATACACGACCTTCACAATCAAGTGCAACAAAGTGCGAACCAGAGCCACAGTTTACTTGTTGGATATAAATATCCTGACTCGTAAAAAATGTAACTTCTTGAGGTGTATCTTCGTATGCTTTTGTACTCCCTGTACCTAACAAACCTGTCCCTTTATCGGTTTTGTTACTACCCCAAACATATAGCACACTATTTTGGCACACCATAGCTGACACGGAGTTACCACCTGAAATTGTTAATTCTTTTTGTGCAAAAACTGACATTCCAACTGTCAACGCACTTAGGAATAATGCAATTTTTTTCATCTATCTAAAACTTAAGTTTATATTCTTTGACTTTTAACAAGACACAAAGAAACAAAAAAAAGTTACACGAGATACGAAAAAAATGACAATTAAAGGAAAAATAGAAAAATTAACACGTAAGAAACCCATTGTGCATTATTCTGAAGCAATTAAGAGAGATAAAAATTATGAATGTTGATACGGGGCAAAGAGGTAGGAGACAAGAGTCAGGAGTCAAGAAACAAGAATTGAAAATTGAGGGAATGTCGTTATTGTAACAAAAGTCCATCGGGCTTTCATATCCGTAGAATGAATGATTACAATAGATGCGCCAACCCTGTAAAGGTTGCATAAATATGACGTATGCAATCCCGCTATGTGAAACCTGATAAAACACCTCAACCTTTAGCCTTTTTATACCAAAAGAAAAATGATTTTTGCAAATCCTTGTCTTCTTTTGTCTTTGCAGAATAAATGGGTTCCAGTGTATATGGATTTACCCCCGTATAAAACATAGTAGTTGACAATGTCATTGGTGTTGGTGTGAAGTCTTGCACTTGCTCTGGCATTACGTGCAACGAACGGAGTTTTTGTTCTAAGCACTTCATATCTTGCGGTTTACAACCTGGATGTGACGATATAAAATATGGTATCAACTGTTCACGCAATCCATACTTCTGATTTACTTCATCAAAAGATTTTTTAAATTTCTCAAATAAAGAAAACGATGGTTTTCTCATCAACTTGACAATTGATTCTTCCGTATGCTCTGGCGCAACTTTTAATCGTCCAGATACATGTCTCCGAATTAGTTGAGAAACATATTCGCGTTCTCCATCTGCGCCCTGAAGCAAATCATAACGAATGCCACTTCCAATAGTAATATGCTTGATTCCAGATATTTTTTCTGCTTGTTTATATAAATTTGTCAATCGGATATGGCTATCATTGAGATTTTTGCATTTTTTAGGGAACAAGCACGTTGGTCGCTTACACACACGACAATGATTTTCATCTTTCCCTCGCATACCATACATATTTGCCGATGGACCGCCCAAATCGGTAATATGTCCTTTAAATTGCGAAGCTTTTGATATTTGTGTTAACTCATGTAAAATAGACTGCTCACTTCTACTTGATATAAATTTCCCTTGATGAGCAGAAATAGTACAAAAGCTACAAGCGCCAAAACATCCGCGATGAATTGTTACAGAGTTTTTTATCATCTCAAATGCTGGAATTGGAGGTTTTTTTGCATAACGAGAATGTGGCAACCGAGAATATGGCAAAGCATAAATTGCATCCAATTCTTCTGTTGAAATCAATGGGTATGGTTCATTAACGATGACATATTCGTTTCCAAATTTCTGTGCAATTCGTTCTGCATTATATGCGTTAGATTGTTCTTCTATCACACGAAAATTTTTAGCATCAAGGATTTTATTTTTCAGACAATCTTCATAGGGATACAATTCAATTGGTTGTTTTTCACAATGATTCGTATTCTTTGCCTTGTATGCTGTTTGTGGAATTTCCGTCAAATCATCCACGAGCCTACCTTCTTGTAAACTTTTTGCTATGGCAACTATCGGTCGTTCTCCCATACCATAAATAAGCATGTCAGCTTTACTATCAATTAAAATTGATTTTTTATACGAATCTGACCAATAATCATAATGAGAAAAACGACGGAGAGAAGCTTCTATTCCACCAATAACAATAGGGACATCGGGATATAAATCCTTCAAAATATTAGAATAAACTGTAACCGCATAATCTGGTCGTTGTCCAGCCAATCCGCCAGGTGTGTACGCATCATTGGATCGAAGTCTTTTTGTTGCTGTATAATGATTCACCATAGAATCCATACAACCAGAATTAACGCCGAAGAATAAACGTGGTTTTCCTAACTTTTTAAAATCTCGTAAGTCATCGCGCCAATTAGGTTGTGGAACAACAGCGACACGGAATCCTTCTTTTTCAAGAACTCGAGCTATAATAGCAGTTCCAAACGATGGATGGTCAATAAATGCATCGCCTGTAACTAAGATTACATCAACATAGTCCCAGCCAAGTCGTTCAAGTTCCTTTTTGGAAGTAGGAAATTCCATCTATTCTTTTTTACGAGCTATACGAATCTCATTTACAACACAAATAATTGCAAATGCAAGAACAAAAAGTGTTTTTACACCATACGCCACTATCAAATTGTCAAAAACGACATACTTATCGGCAACAAATACAACTCCAGCAAGCACGAAATAGAGAGCCAAAGCCCCTAACTTGTATGGAATGCCGTAATGCTTTTGGCACAAATTATAAGACAAGACTGCCATCAATACATAGCAAGCAAGTGTTGCCCACGCACAAGCAACATATCCATATTTTGGAACAAATATCATATTGATTGCCAACGTAATAAGAGCGCCAAATCCTGTTATCCCAATTCCAAATTTTGTTTGATTCGTTACCTTATACCAAATAGACAAATTAAATACAATACCTAAAAATATATTTGCCATTAGTAGCACTGGTATAATGTTCAAACCTTCATGGAAGTTTGATCCAATAAATAATTTAAATACATCCAAATACAAAATAATTACCAAGAAAAGGAACAACGTGAATATTGTGAAGTAATTCATTATTTTGGCGTAAATCTGTCGTGAATCTTGTTCTTTCATTCTTGAGAAGAAAAATGGTTCAGCGGCAAAGCGAAAAGCTTGATTAAACAAAGAAATTATCATTGCTAACTTGTAATTCGCTCCATAAATACCAACCTGCGACAAAATATATTGAGAAGCGTCAGCACCATCTGGAATTGTAAGAAAATATCTCAATGAAACACGGTCATATACCTCATTGATACTTCCTGCCAAACCAGAAATGAGTAGTGGCCACGAATAACTTAAAATTCGTTTTAACAAAGCATAGTCAAAACCATTTCGAGACTTAAAAATATCTGGCAATAACAATAAAAGTGTTACAATACTTGCAACCAAATTTGAAATGAAAATCCACAACACATCTGGCTTCGCAAAGTGCGCAACAAACCATTCGTTAGTACTTGTCTTTGCAATTTGCGGGAAGACAATGATTAACAATAAATTGAGTCCAATGTTTATAGCAATATTTGTCAGTTTTATAATTGCAAACCTCAATGCCTTATTTTCGTGGCGAAGTTTTGCAAACGGCACACTGGTAAACGCATCTATACCAATAATTATCGCCATAATCATTATAAAATTTTGATGGTCGGCATAGCCTAATCCGCACGAAATTGGATGTAAGAAAATTAAAACAAGACCGATAAAAATGAATGACGAAGTAAAAAGACTCGTCATTATAGTTGAGAACACCTTAGGTTGGTCTTCTTTATTTTGAACAAAACGGAAAAATCCAGTTTCCATTCCATACGTCAAAAAAATCATAAGGAAAACTGTGTAGCTATACAATTCCGTTACAACGCCATATTCTGACTGAGAGAAACAACGCGTATAAAGCGGCACAAGCATAAAATTTAGGAAACGACCTATAATGGTACTCATTCCGTAAATTGCCGTCTGTCCAATAAGTTTTTTTATTATTCCCATTTTTCTATAAAATGCCCAAAATTAATAATTACAAAAGAAATATCCACAACAAGTCAAATAAAATCTGTAAGTTTTATATCTTTGACACACTAAATTTAGTAACGTGCTTTTATTCATATCATTTCAATTTGTTGATTTCGTGGATATTTTCCTCGTTGGACTTCTTATGTATGAAATATATAAGTTGATACGGGGAACTGCAGGTATGCACGTCTTTTGGGGAATATTTATTTTTTACATTATTTGGCTAATTGTAAGAGCATTACACATGGAAATGCTCACGAGGATTTTAGGTCAATTTATCAGTATCGGTGGTCTTGCATTAGTCATTTTATTTCAGAATGAAATACGAAAATTCTTAACAATGATAGGTAATCGTTACCTTCACACAAAAGGTAGAAATAGACTGTCTAAAATATTTCATTTTGAAGATTCTGAATCATTAGACGAAGATATTGAAGAAATTTCTGATGCTATTTTCACAATGTCAAACACAAAGACAGGCGCTTTGATAGTTTTCTCCAACAGAGAGGAACCAATCTTACCATTTTTGTCAACTGGAGAAGTTATCAATGCTCGGATTTCATCGGCACTTTTGCAAAATATATTTTACAAAAACACACCTCTTCACGATGGTGCAGTTTTAATTGTTAACAAACAAATTATAGCTGCCAAATGCGTATTGCCAATGACAAAAAAGACGAACCTTCCTATGGGCTTTGGTATGCGACATCGTTCGGCAATAGGAATGAGTGAAGAAACAGATACACTTGTGCTTATTGTTTCTGAACAAACAGGAACCATTTCATATTGTTTGCACGGAGAAATAACAAAACTTGAAGACAAAGAATCTCTCACTTCTATTATTAAAGACCACATAAAGAACGATAAATGAGTATTCAACAACCATTAGCAGAACGTATGCGTCCTAAATCGCTTGACGATTATTTAGGGCAAAAACATTTGGTTGCTCCTGGAGCCGTACTCCGCAATACAATAGAATCTGGAAGAATTTCGTCTTTAATTTTGTGGGGACCTCCAGGTGTGGGAAAAACTACATTAGCTCAAATTATTTCACATAGTTTAGAACGACCATTTTTCACACTTAGTGCAGTAACTTCTGGGGTAAAGGACGTGCGAGACGTGATAGAAAAAGCAAAACATTCTCTTTTTTTTGAAACACCAAACCCTATTCTATTTATTGACGAAATCCATCGATTCAATAAATCACAACAAGATTCTTTGCTCGCCGCTGTTGAAAATGGGACAATCACGCTTATTGGTGCGACAACAGAAAATCCATCGTTTGAAGTCATTTCTCCACTTCTTTCTCGTTGCCAAGTATATGTACTACAATCACTTGAAAGAGCAGATTTAGAACAACTTCTAACTAAAGCAATAACAGAAGATGTCGTTTTGAAAGAACTGAACATTGTTGTTGAGGAAAACGAAGCATTATTTCGATTTTCTGGTGGTGATGCACGCAAACTGTTAAACGTACTTGAAATTGTTATAAACGCTCAAGCAGGCAAAGACAAAATTATTATCAATAATGAAATAGTAACGAACACATTGCAATCAAATATTGCGCTATACGACAAAGGCGGAGAACAACATTACGATGTAATTTCGGCATTTATAAAATCTATTCGTGGAAGCGATCCCAATGCTGCAATATATTGGCTTGCGCGTATGCTGGAAGGCGGAGAAGACATCAAATTCATCGCCCGAAGGCTTATAATTTCTGCATCGGAAGATATTGGTTTAGCAAATCCTAACGCTCTTCTTTTAGCACAAAATTGTTTCAATGCAGTTTCGGTTATAGGAATGCCTGAAGCACGTATAATTCTTTCTGAAACAACAATTTACCTTGCAACATCACCCAAAAGTAATTCTGCTTATTTGGCAATAGATGCTGCACTTGAAACGGTACGACAAATGGGTGTTTCTCCAGTTCCACTACATTTACGAAATGCTCCTACAAAACTGATGGAACAACTAAATTATGGAGATGGATACAAATATTCGCACGACTATCCAGGACATTTTGTCAAACAAGAATTTATGCCCAATGAATTATCAAATGCTTCCTTCTGGAAAGCATCGTCAAACAAGCGGGAGCAAGACATTAAGCAACACCCTCAAGGCTTGTGGGGCGACAAGTACGATTTTTAATACACTATGGTACATAGTTTGAAACATCAGCACCATACTTCATCAATTCTCGAACAATTGACGATGAAACATGTTCATATTGAGGTGGCGTCATCAAAAACAAAGTCTCAATGCCTGCTAATTCCTTATTCATTTGTGCAATAGATTTTTCATATTCAAAATCCGTAGTATTACGAAGTCCGCGAATTATATATTGAGCATTATGCGATTTGCAAAAATCAACCGTTAGTGTAGAATACGATTCAATTGAAATTTTTGGTTCGTTTTGATACAATTTTTTTATTATTTCTATCCTTTCTGGTTCTGTAAGTATTCCTTTTTTTTCAGAATTAATTCCAACCGCAACAACAATTTCATCAAACAACGGCAAAAACGAGTCTAACACGTATTTATGACCAATTGTAAATGGATCAAAAGAACCAGGAAAAACAGCAATTTTTTTCATTTCAATCAAATTTGTGCTGACAAATGTACAAAAAACCAATATTATTCATATATTTATCGCAAAATCAAAAAAATGTAATGTACGATTCTTACGTTCAATATATTTCAAATGCAGATGTACGAGTAGGAATTATTCCTGAAATTGGAGGAACTATTGTCTTTTTATCACACAATGATTCTCCAAACTTAATCAAATCTAATCCCGAATTGTGGGACATATCTCTAAAGCCTTTCGTAACCGAACATACTGATTTTATTCCGTATTGTGGTCACACCATTTGGTTAGGACCTCAAAAAGAATGGTGGCTTCATCAAAATGTTATTGCTGAAAGACTGAAATCAGCAGCGGACTGGCCTCCTGATCCATTTTTATACATTGCAGACTACAAAGTATTGCATAAAACGGATTCAGCAATCCATATCCAAAGTTTTCACAGCCCCATATCTGGCGTTACAATTGAAAAAGAAATTGCAGTAAATCCAGATGGTTCGGTGTACATTCAAGCAACCGTAAAAAATACAGGCGACAAACCTTGTGCTTGGGATATTTGGCACAATACTCGTTTTGATGGAATGTGTAAAATGTCAGTCCACGCAGCAAAAGAGAATATTCACGTTGTTCCTGTATTGAACGAAAATTCAACAGAAATGCCATTTTCCATAAGCAATGACAATTTCTCGTATTCGCCTCAAAAACCACCATCAAATTTCAAAGAACGGAGTTCAAAAACATTTATTTACCCTGAAACTCCTGAAATTTCAATAGAAACCAACGGTAAAATTGTTCAAATATTATTTGAAAAGCATAAAAAAGAAGAAATTCATCCAGAACAAGGATTAGTTGAAGTATACAATCATACGGAACATTGTGATGGAAACGATTTATTGGAAGTTGAATATCATTCCCCCTACAAGCAATTAGCTGTCGGAGAAGAAATGTCATCTTGGGAAGTATGGAAAATAAAAAATTAAAGTGTAAAAAGATATCTCTTACGCTCAATTGAACATGGAAAGTATTAGGAAAAATGGAAATTGAAAAAATAGAAAACGAAGAAGATTTCAACAAAGTGTTACAACGAATTGATGAATTAATGAATGCTAAGAAAGGCTCGCCCGAATTTGATGAATTACAGAAATTGACAGATTTGGCAGACGACTACGAAGATAATCTTTGCCAATAATGAAACAATTTGGGTTACTTACAATATTTTTGTTTTGTGTTGTGCATCTGTGTGCGCAAGACCAAGATTCTATTATCGTTGTTAATCGAGAAAATACAATTGATTCAATACAAGTAATTCCTGCTCCCCAAACAGTGTTGCCTTCTATTTTGCAACAAACTGCGACCAAACGTCCAACAGTAACGAGTGTAGTGTCAGAAATACCCAATGACACTACAAAACCAACAGTAAACATAAAAGTTATTACAACAGAAGATTTGATGAAAGATCAAATCTATAATGCAGAAACTGCCGTTTACGAAGAAAAGAAAACAGCCAGTGACACTCGCAAATTTGAATCATTCGCAGACGCAGAAGACACGGTAAAAATCATTGGAAGAACATATAAAATCCAAGTGCTTGCTTTGCAAAACGAATCTAAAGATCAAATTGATTACATAAAAAAGAAAGTTGCAGATAAAGTTCCTGTCATTGTTGAAGATAATGATGGTATGAAAAAGTACATGGTAGGTGTTTTTGATACATACTACGAAGCTACTAAATATCGTGATACCTTAGTAAAAAAAGGGTTTAAAGGAGCTTTTGTTGTCGTCTATTTCCGCGACAATCGCGTATCGCGACAAGAAGGTGGATTTAAAAAAATTAAAAATGAATAAGTATTAAGAAGAATCTAAATAGATAAGTTATGAAAAAATTAGTTATTCCAATTATCGTTTCTTTTTGCTTTTCAAGCATTTATGCGCAAGTTGATTTTGACATTTCTGATTTGCCTGATGCCAACGAAATAGAATCAGCAGAAACAAAAACAGTTCAAGCACAACAAAGTTCATATAACTTTGATAATAACCAAGTACAAGCGTCCTATGACGATGAACAAACTCCATGGATACGTAATGGCTGGCGATTAGGATTACATATAGGTCCAACAGTGTTTGCTGGTGATATTATGGGTGAGAAAAACACTGACGCGCTTTCTGATATGCAGATTCAAGCAGGTTTTTCTCTTGAAAAACGTCTTTGTGCTCCTATAGACCTTCGATTAGGAATTTCTTCTGGAAAAATTAAAGGGACTCAAGAAACATATCACTCTGGCGCAATTGCAGATGTATATTTTAACAATAATTACTTCGATTTTGACATTGATTTAAAATTAGACTTAATAAAAATGTTTAATGAAAATACCCCATTTTCAATATTCTTGACTGGTGGTATTGGTTATTGCTCTTTTAATGCTGACGCAAAACGAATTTCAACAGACAAAGAAATTGCTCACGTAGATGGAGGAAGTCTTATGTTCCCTATTGGCGCTGGTATAAATTTCCGCATTGCAAACAATTGGAATATAAACCTTGAAGGTGTTATGAAACTCGCCACTGGTGACGATTTAGATACACGCGAGCAAAATATTAACGACAAAGCGCTTGATGATATGTATGGTGTTGCCAAATTAGGCGTTATATACACTTTTGGATCGAAAAAAAATGTTGTTGTAAAAGAAGTCATCCGCTACGTTGAACCATTGGAAGAAGAAGTTGTTGAACAACCTATTATAGAGGAACAAGTTGAAGAAATAGCTGAACCAGAACCAACAATTGTTGCAGAAACAGTTCCAACGCAAACTGTTGTAGAAACACCTATTGCCGTTGCAGAACCTGAACCAATAAAAGCACCTGCTAAACAGACTGGAGATGTCATAGTACCAGGTGTAACATACCGCATTCAAATTTTAGCAAAGAAAGAACAATCTGATAAAATTAACGAAATACAACAGAAATATGGCTTTATAGGAAAAATCACAACAGAAGTTGACAAAGATGGTTTAAAGAAATATTATGTTGGATCTTTCCAAACTTTAGATGGAGCAAAAGAATATCGCGATACATTGGAAAAGAAAGGTATTCAAAATGCTTTCATCGTTCCTTTCAAAGACAACAAACGTATTGACAACCAAACAGCACGTACATTGAGAGGAGAATAATATGAAAGCTATGATATTTGCGGCTGGATTAGGCACACGTCTCCAGTCGATGACTGCAACCAAGCCCAAAGCACTGGTTGAGTGCGATGGTCGAACTTTGCTTGAATATGCTATATTAAAACTTCGATTTTCTGGTTTCTCGGAGATTGTTGTCAATGTACACCACTTCTCGGAACAAATCATTGATTTTATCAAAAATCACGATTTTGGAATTCCAATTAGCATTTCCGATGAAAGTTCGTTTTTGCTTGATACTGGCGGAGGTCTTCTTTTTGCTCGTAAGTTTCTTGATGGAGATGAACCATTTTTGGTTTGCAATGTTGATATAATTAGTTCTATTGATTTCACGAAAATGATAGAATTTCATACGAGAAACAACGCTTTGGTAACACTGGCTGTAAGCGACAGAAAGACAAGCCGTTATCTACTTTTTGACACTAACAATCAATTGTGTGCTTGGGAAAATAGAAAAACGCAAGAACAACGAATTGTTCGTAAACGTGATTCCTATATTCCATTGGCATTCAGCGGAATACAAATAATTAACCCAAAAATTTTTGATTTAATTACAGAAAGTGGGAAATTTGCGATAATGGATTTATATCTCCGACTCGCATCAACACAACCGATAATAGCCTATAATCATACAGGAGATTTTTGGTTAGATGTAGGGAAATTTGACGAATTTGAATCCATAGAAAAACAAATTAAAAACTACAAATTCGATTTCTTACAATAATGGAATATAACTGGGAATTATTACCACAACACTCTGACACAATTGATTTTGGCGAGGATATATTTCCTCAAATTAGAACGATTTTACACAATAGAAACATTAACAACAAAGAAGAGTTACAAGCCATAAAATACCCTGATTTTAGAAATACTCACGATCCTTTTTTAATGAAGGATATGAAACGTGCGGTAGAACGGTTAGGAAAAGCTATTTCAGAACATCAAAAAATACTTGTATATGGTGACTATGACGTTGACGGAACAACTGCAATTGCTTTAGTATATTCATTTTTACGTGACAGACAAGCGAATGTTGATTATTACGTACCAAACAGATATACCGAGGGGTACGGCGTTTCTGAAGCAGGGATTCAATGGGCTATAGATAATTCTTTCCAATTAATAATTACCCTTGATTGTGGTATCAAAGCAAATAAAACAATTGGAATGGCTTCTAAAGCAGGCATTGACGTGATTGTTTGTGATCACCACAACGCAGGAGACATTCTTCCTGAAGCATTTGCCATTCTTGATCCCAAACGCTCAGATTGCAATTATCCATTTAAAGAACTTTCGGGTTGTGGCGTTGGATTCAAATTGTTAGAAGCATATTGCATCACATATCATTTACCACTAAAAAGTAACCTTTATTGTTATCGCGACTATGTTGCTATAAGCATTGCTGCGGATATTGTTCCTATTATAGATGAGAACCATAATTTGATGTATTACGGCTTAAAAAAAATGGAACAAAAGCCTTTACCCTCAATACAAACAATGTTAATCAATTGCGGATTAATTTCTCTATCATACGATGAAAATGGTTTTGAAAAAATATCTGTAAAAAATGAAGAGCTATCCGTTAGTAGTATCGTGTTTAAAATTGCACCAAAAATCAACGCTGCTGGACGCATGAACGATGCTCGCGATGCAATTCGATTACTACTTGCAGAAACCGAACAAGATGCTCTACATTACCTCGCTACTATTGATCAACACAATACAAATAGAAAAGAAAAAGAAAAAATTATTTGCGAAGAAGCGTTAGAAATTATTGAACACGACTCAAATTATCAAAACAAATCAACAAATGTTTTGTATAAAGCAGACTGGCACAAAGGTGTTGTTGGCATTGCAGCTGCAAAAATCATTGAATCCTATTATAAACCGACTATTGTCCTTTGCGGAGAAGGCGATGTAATTTCTGGTTCTGCTCGTTCAGTGGAAGGATTTGATCTTTACTCTGCAATAAATTCGTGTTCAGATTTGCTTACTGCATTTGGTGGACATACACACGCAGCTGGGTTATCAATGAAAAAGGAAAATTTCAAAGAGTTTTCATCTCGTTTTGATACATACGTTGCCGAACATATTTTAGACTACCAAAAGCAACCTACGATTCTTATAGATAGCGAAATAACTCTTGACGATATTAATTCTAAATTTTACGAACAAGTACACTATTTAGCTCCATTTGGACCAGAAAATATGGATCCTATTTTTGTAATAAAAAATATTCCTATTATGTCGCATTCCTATATGGGTGGCGATAAATCTCACCTACGATTAAACTTAAAAAATCAATCAACTAATATTTGTGCAATTGGTTTTTTTATGGCAACTCTTTGGGAGGGAAAAAATATGCACGATGAAGACTATATAGATATATGTTTTACATTGGCAAAAAATGTATTTCGAGATACTATATCATATCAATTAATGTTAAAAGATTTTAAGAAAAGTGTTTCCCAAAATTAGCTTCATTACTTCAAAAAAAAAGGAGACTAATGTCTCCTTTCATTTTAGTTATGAAAACTGATTATTCATCAATTTCTACCAATTCAAAAGGAACTTTGATGATATCTTTATAATCTTGTCCCGCTTCTTGCATATCCTCATCGTCACTTTCGTAATGCCAACGAACAACAATATCACTTCCTGCTTTTGCAATTGCTTCAAATTTTTTCAAAACATCAAGGATACATTTTGAAGAAGACGTATTAAAATATTCCAATTGGATATTTGCAACAGTTTTAGGTTGTACTTGTTGTGCGTACGCATCTAACCATTCAAGAATTGGTTTATAAAATTCTACAGAATTTTCTGGAATAGAACGACCTTTTATATCAAATACTCCAGTTGTTGCATCGAAACTTAAATCAGGGGTTTTTGCAGTACCTTCAATTTTTATATTTTCCATAATCTTCAATTTTTAGTCCATTACAAAGATATAAATTTCTTGAAATTATATACAACACCCTGACAATAAAATTTGCGTTCATTGGTAGTAGCAACAAGACCTTCTATAATTAATCATGGTAATGATATACATCTTGACAGTCATTTAGTTGTCAGTTATCAGTTGTCAGACAGAATCTCTTTGTGGAATCATCTTACCATTATGGCAATCAAACTGAAAACTGATTCCTGTTTTCAAACGATTGTGCTGCCAACTTGTATATTGTTTTCTATTTTATTTCTTATTTTTATTGGATATTATACCCTCCAACTTGAGAGAAATAACACCAAACACTGCTTCTTTGATAATTCCGCCATTCATTTTGGAAGTACCTTCTTTTCTATCAGTAAAAATAATTGGCACCTCTACCACTTTGAAACCTGCTTTCCAAATACGAAATTTCATTTCAATTTGAAAAGCATAACCTTTGAATTTTATTTCATCTAAATTCAATGTTTTCAATACTTTGGACGAATAACAAACGAATCCAGCAGTTGCATCACGAAGAGGCATTCTTGTAATAAAGCGTACATACTTTGAGGCAAAATAAGACAATAGAACTCGTTTCATTGGCCAATTTACGACATTCACACCACTAACATATCGTGACCCCACAGACATATCTGCCCCATGCGTTTTGCATATATCGTACAATCTAATCAAATCATCAGGGTTATGAGAAAAATCTGCATCCATTTCAAATACGAAATCATAATCATGCTCCAATGACCACTTAAAGCCAGCTATATACGCAACTCCAAGACCTTGTTTACCTTGCCGTTCAAGTAAATGGAGATTTTCTATATATTCACTCTGAAGATTTTTTACAATAGATGCCGTTCCATCTGGCGAATTATCGTCAACGACTAAAATGTCAAACTGTTTTTCATACGAAAATACACGGCGAATAATTTTCTCAATATTCTCCTTCTCGTTATATGTCGGTATAATAACAATACTATCTGACTTCATACGAAAGATTTTGACAAATATATCAATTACTTACAATTATTCAAACATCAAGGCAACACGAGATAGAATTTTTACGAAATAATCAATTTCATCTTTTGTGTTATACATTCCAAATGACATTCGTGCAGTTCCCTGAATTCCATAAAAACGCATAATCGGCTCTGTACAATGAGTTCCCGTACGAATTGCAATGCCTTGTTTGTCGAGAATCATTCCAATGTCGGCTGGATGGGCTCCATCAACTACAAAAGAAATTGCTCCTGCTTTTTCTGGTGCATTCCCAATTATTTTTACTTGCGGAATTTTCTGTAATTTTTCGGTTGCATAATGCATCAATTCCGATTCGTATTTTTGAATATTATCAATTCCAATATTCATTATATACTGTAACGCAACACCAAGTGCATGTACGCCGACATAATTTGTCGTTCCCGCCTCAAACTTGAACGGCAAGTCATTGTAAATTGTTTTTTCCAAAGTAACGGTCTTTATCATATCGCCGCCGCCTTGGTATGGTGGAAGTTGGTTCAACCATTTTTCCTTTCCCCAAAGCACGCCAGTTCCTGTTGGAGCGTAGATTTTGTGTCCTGAAAAAGCAAAGAAATCGCAGTCAAGTTCCTGAACGTCAATCGGACAATGTTGGATTGACTGAGCGCCGTCAATCATTATTGGAACATTGTGTTCGTGAGCAATTGCAATTAATTCTTTTATTGGATTGACTGTTCCCAATGTGTTGGAAACGTGTACAACTGACACAAATTTTGTTTTTTCCGTGAAAAGATTTTTATAGGCTTCAATATCGAGAACGCCATCTTGATTGAATGGTATAAATTTCAAAATAGCTTTTTTTCGTTCACAAACAATTTGCCACGGAACCAAATTTGAATGATGTTCCATTGCAGAGACAATCACTTCGTCGCCTTCGGACAAAAACGCCTCGCTAAAAGTTTGCGCAACAAGATTAAGAGACTCCGTGACACCTTTGGTAAAAATCACTTCGTAATCATGCGGAGCATTAATAAATATTTGTACCGTTTTACGAGCTTGTTCGTAACGTGTTGTAGATATTTGACTTAACGTATGAATTCCGCGATGAATATTGCTATTCGTTTTAGTATATGCATCAACAATCGCATCAATCACGACTTGTGGCTTTTGCGTAGTCGCACCATTGTCAAAATAAACAAAATCATGATTGTTTACTTTTTGACTTAAAATTGGGAAATCCTTTCGTATTGATTGAACGTCAAACATAGTCTAATTTTTTGCAAAGGTATTTATTTTTAGTCTTATTTTCTTTTATTTGCTAAAAATGAAACAACTAAAATCTATAAAAATGAAGCATTCAAATTTTGTGGAGAAATTCACGTTATTCAGTCTGATTTGCCTTTTCTTCACTATTCAGGTGTCGTTTGCCCAAGACAATGAAGAGAAACAAAAACAACCTATCAAGAATATTTGAAAATATGGTCAAATAAGCCAAAACATTTGGAAACCACTGGTTAAATAAATTCAAGACTATAGACTGTTTCCTATTGTAAAAGAATTATTTACGATGGGGGAACTAAAAATACAAGAAAGGGATAGTTTTCACTATCCCTTTCTTGTATCTATTTTTGAAAGACTATCGTACCAATGTTACACTTCCGAATTTAGTCTTCTTTCCATTTCCTGAATCGAAACCTTCCCATGTTTGTCCATCAAGGAATGAGGCTTCCATCTTCCAAATATAAACATCAGACTTCATCATCT
>JAZRVS010000153.1:0-1627 GCA_045599365.1 Bacteroidales bacterium | reverse complement strand
CTTCATACGCCGTTGCACTGTTGCTCTTTCCGACAAATGGAATCGTTAGATTCTCAAGCTTGGAACAACCATAGAAGGCCCAACCACCTATGCTTGTCACACTGTCTGGTATTGTTATGCTTGTCAAACCACTGCATTCATAGAAAGCATATCTATTTATGGTTTTTATTGTATTTGGAATTGTTATATCTGTTGCATTTCCAACATAACTTACAAGAATATTGCCGTCATATATTACAAATCCGTTTTCATCTGTTGCAAGTTTGCTCCCGCCTTCTTCTTTATAGACATTGAGTGCATAACAACCAACATATCCATTATCTGTTGAACCTTTTGTTATCGTGCGACTTGATTTGTTCCATACTTCCACAAGTTTATAACAATATCTGAAGGCACTATAACCTATGCTTGTCACACTGTCGGGGATTGTTATGCTTGTCAAACCACTGCATCCATAGAAGGCATAACTCGGAATTGTCTTGACGTTATCGCCAATAATGACAGTTGCAAGTTTTGTACATCCACTAAATATTGGCGAACTTGAAGAACCTGCCGTTGTGCAGTTGATTGCATTCCAATTTACCGTTGTCAAGCCACTGCATCCAGAAAAGGCATAATTACCTATGCTTGTCACACCGTTGCCTATCGTTATGCTTGTCAATCCACTGCATCCATAGAAAGCACCATACAATATATTCCCGCCTGTTATTGTCACACTCTTGAGTGTTGAAGGAATGTAATAGGTTGTATATTCTGAACTACTATAATATTGTTTTGTCGCCGTTCCACCTGCATATGAATTTGTGCCAAATATATAACCAAACAAAGTAGATGTAGATGCTGATGTTGCAGTTTTGCTTCCACCTACAAACGGCAAAGTTATGCTTTGAAGCGAACTGCATCCACTAAAAGCACCTTTATCTATGTTTGTCACATAATCTGGAACAACAATTGACGTCACTGTTTTATCTTTAATTCCTGTAATTGTGCAAGTTGTTGCAGTTGAAGTGAATTCAAAAGTGTTCATTTCTTCAACGGCTTGCCACTGTGCCGTCAATGTAATATGGTCTGCGATTGTTCCGCTAATTTTCGTTATCGTTTGGTCAAGATACTTCCAACCATCAAAGTCGTTATTTGTTTTGGTCGGAGTGTATTACGTCTTTGTATCTTCAATGCTATATGTTGACGGATTGTTTGCATTATTCGTGCCACCTTGCAAATCATATGCAATGTTAAACCTATTCCATTTCGCTTCAAGATTATAATCATAATTGACCATCTCAAAAGTATAAACAGCATTTGGACTTACTCGCACGTTGTTTTCATCATACCATCCCAGGAAACGATATTCATCAGTCGTTGTAATTGCACTTATAGTGACTGTTGAAAGATATTTATGTGAAAACTTTGATGTTTCCCTTGCTGTCTTCTCTATATTTATTGTGTCATACACAAGTCCAAGGTCTGCATTGTTTGATTTCAAATTGAGTTCAAAAGAAGCAATTTCAAATCTTGCCTGAATTGTGACGTCTTCCGTCCACATAAGAAATTTATAGTCTTGTTCGGTAGCAAGCAAAATATCATAATCTAACGTTTGGTCGTTTATCTTATACCAACCAACAAAATT
>JAZRVS010000152.1:0-10249 GCA_045599365.1 Bacteroidales bacterium | reverse complement strand
GTTATGCTTGTCAATCCACTGCATCCATAGAAGGCATATTCACCTATGCTTGTTACACCATTGCATATTGTCACACTTGTTAAACCGATACAATTATAAAATGCTCCATAACAAATGTGTTCCCCCGTTATTATCACGCTCTTCAATGAATACGGAATATAATAAATTGCGCTATTATTATCATTATAATATTGTAGAGTTGGAACACCACCATCGTACATTCCATAGCCAAACATATACCCAAGCGTTGATGAAATAGATGGCAATGTCATGCTTTGAATAGAAGAACAGGCATGGAATGCATCTTTCTCTATATTTGTTACGCTGTTTGGGATTATTATGCTTGTCAAGCCACTACATCCTTTAAAGGCATATGCTCCTATACGATTCACGCTGTTTGATATAGTAATGCTTGTCAAACCACTACAATTATAGAAGGCAGATGAACCTATGCTTGTCACACCATTACCGAGTGTAACGCTTGTCAAACCACTGCAATTGTAGAATGCATCAAATAATATATCCCCACCTGTTATTGTAACACTTCTCAATGAAGACGGAATATAATATGTATGATTACCTTGCCTTGTTTCAACGCCACCGTCATAACTTAATGCGCCAAAGACATATCCAAATAGATTCCGTTTATCAATATTTGCTGTTGGATTTGAATTAGCACCAACAAATGGCAATGTAATACTTATCAAGCTACTGCATCCAAAGAAAACAGACTCACCAATACTGGTCACACTGTCGGGGATAATCACATTTGTCAAATTAATACAATTAGTAAACGCATATCCACCGATACTTGTAACATTATTTGGGATGGTAAGTTCAGTCAACAATTCGGTATTTAAATACAAATTTTTAGCATAATACAACGGATTAGCTTCTTTATCTGCAAATGTAATATTGCACCATTTTCCAATATCGTTGATGTAAACTGCAGCCAATTTACTACATCCTGAGAATACACCATAGCCAATTGTTGTCACTTTATTTTGAACTAATATGCTTTCAAGAGCGCTACAATTGCCAAAAGCCAAAGCCCCGAGTGTTTCAACATTTTTACCAAGTGTAACGCTTGTCAATCCACTGCAATTATAAAATACTCTATCGCCTATGCTTGTCACGCCATTCCCTATTTCTATGCTTGTCAAACCACTACAATCATAAAACGCTCCATTGCCTATTATTTCGACTCCGCCACCTATTATCGCATTTGTCAGCCCACTGCAATAACCAAAAGCCTCATCACCTATGATAATAACACCATCGGGGATTGTCACACTTGTAAGCTTATTGCACCAAGCAAAGGCATTCTCGCCCACGCTTGTTACTCTTTCACCAATTTCTATATTTACCAAACTACTGCAATTGTAAAAAGCATAGTCACCTATGCATGTAACATAATTATTAATTTTTACATTAATAATTCCGCTGTATCCATAGAATGCATAATTGCAAATTTTTGTCACATTATCTGGTATTTCTAGGTCTTCTACCAATTCATCGTTTAAATACAAATTTTTTGCATAATGCAACGGATTAGCTTCTCTGTTTGCGAATGCAATATTGCACCAAGATACAATATCCGATATATACACAGAAGCCAATCCGCCACATCTCAAGAAAGCATCTTGTCCTATACTTACTACGCCGCCACCGATTGTCACACTTATCAAACCAATGCAATAATCAAATGTATGAGCGCCTATATTTATTACATTGTCAGGGATTGTAATACTCACCAAGTTCCGACATTCATAGAATGCATAAGAAGGAATTGATTGCACATCATTACCTATATTTACTGTTGTCAAATTTGTACAACTTTCAAACAAATATACAGAAGATGACCCTATTATCTCACAATTCATAGATTCCCAATTAATAGTAGTTAAATCATCACATCCATTAAATGAATAAACCGATACCGACAACACGCTAAACGGAATAGTAATATTTGTCAAACCGATACAATTATAGAAAGCATAATCGCCAAAAGTTTTAATACTTCCATCTTCGGGGACAATACTGTTTTTGCAGCCTAAAATCAATGTTCCAGATTCTGTTTCGATAAGGCAGTCCCCGTCGCTATGATATTTTGGATTATCATTGATAACATTAATACTTGTCAAAGAGGTACAATTATTAAATGTCAACCATCCTATTTCTGTTACACTGGCAGGAATTGTTAAATTTATCAATCCTTTGCATCCATAAAATGCATATGAAGGAATTGATTGTACATCATTACCTATATTTATTGTTGTCAAATTTGTACAACTTTCAAACAAATAATTTTCTGATGAACCTGCGCTGATACAGTTTGTTGCATTCCAATTTATTAAAGTCAAATCACTGCAATCTTTAAATGCCAATGAATCTATTTGCAATACACTTGAAGGTATTGTTATCGAAATCAATCCAATACATTCTCTAAACGCATTTTTACCTATTCCCTTAATGCTCCCATCTCCAGGAATTATACTGTTTTTACAACCTAAAACGACAACACCATTGCCAATTTCTATAATACAATTGCCATCGCTATAATAGGTATCGTTATTTCCCAATACAACCAAATTTGCTAAATTGTTACATCCATAGAAAGCACATGTTGGAAGACTTTTTACTTTTTCTCCGATGCAAACTTTTTCGAGATTTGTACACTCTTTAAAAACATTATCATTTGAAAAACATTCATCTCTGCAACTTTCAACATTCCATTTTATTTCATTTATTCCATTACAACCTAAAAATGCAGATTTCCCGATTTTATTTAAATAATAATCAAAAGATACGCTTAACAAATTGCTATATCCATAAAAAGCATATCTATAAATTGATGTTATTTTTTCTGGAATTGTTAGACTTGTTTGATTTCCTACATAACCAACCAAAACATCTTCATCATAGATAACAAATCCATTTTCATCCGTTGTCAGTTTGCTATCGCCATCTTTGGTATATACATTGAGCGCATAATAACCGAGCATATTGTCATCATATTTGCCCGCAGTTATTGTCAAAGAAGATTTGTTATATACCTCAACCAATTTGAAACAACCATCAAACGCACGGAAACCTATTTCCGTTGTTTTATTATCTATTGTCACGCTGGTTAAACCGCAACAACTGTTGAATGCATATGGCAAAATAATGTTGCCCGTAAAAATTACGTTATTTAATTTTGAAGGTATATAATAGGTAGTATATGTAACATTTTTATCACTTACTCTATATTCTTGATAGGTTGCAGTGCCACCTTCATATCTTGTTGTGCCAAAGATATAACCAAACGGATATTGGTCTGGGTCATTGGATGTCACACCTGCTTTTGCACCCACAAACGGCAATGTTATGCTTATCAATCCACTACATCCAGAAAAAGCACTTTCACCTATGCTTGTCACACTGTCTGGAATTGTTACGCTCGTCAAATTAATACAATTTATAAACGAATATCCGCTTATGCTTGTTGCATCAGCAGAGATGGTTAGATCAGTTAATAATTCGCCATTCAAATATAAGTTCTTTGCATAATACAACGGATTTGCCAAATAAGAACCAAATGAAATATCACACCACTTTACAATGTCAGTTATATAAACTGCAGTCAACCCACTACATTCATCGAACGCATTCCAGCCTATGCTTTTCACACCTTTCCCTATTGAAACACTTCTTACGCTGCTGCAATTATAAAACGCTCTTTCGCCTATATCCGTTGCACCATTGCCTATTATCACATTTATCAAACTAATACAACAATAAAATGCGCTTTCACCTATGCTTGTCACACTGTCTGGAATTGTTATGGTTGTTAAATCTCTGCATTCTTGGAATGCGGATTGACTTATGCTTGTCACGCCATTGCCTATCGTCACACTTATTAAACCACTGCAGCCAGAGAATGCGCTTTCACCTATGTTGGTAACACTATCAGAAATAATTATGCTTGTCAACCCACTACAAACACCGAAGGCACTTGAACCTATGCTTGTCACTCCATTGCCCATCGTCATCCCTTGAAGCCCACTGCAATTATAGAAAGCGTATGAACCTATGCTTGTCACACTGTCTGGAATTGTTATGCTTGTCAACCCACTGCATCCATAAAAGGCACGTTCACCTATGCTTGTCACACCATTGCCTATCGTTACACTTGTCAATCCACTGCATCTAGAGAATGCGCCATACAATATATTCCCGCCTGTTATCGTAACGCTCTTTAGTGATGCCGGTATATAATAGGTCCTTGTTGTGTAACTTGTGGATGAATAATAATATTGATTTGTTGCAGTTCCGCCCGCATATGAACTTCTGCCAAAGATAAAACCAAACGGATATTGTTCGGGGTCATTGGATGCCACATCTGCTTTTGCGCCAACAAACGGCAACGATATACTTATCAATCCACTACATCCGCCAAACGCATCTGAACCTATACTTATTACGCTATCAGGAATTATTATGTCACTCAAATTTATACAATTATAGAAAACACGTTCTCCTATGTTTGTTAAAGTATTGGGAAATGTTATGTTTGTTAAACAGCTACAATTGTTGAATGCAAAATAACCTATACTTGTAACTTTATTACCTATTATCACATTTGTCAGACAACTGCATTTCCCGAAGGCATGTTCACCTATATTTGTCACATTATTTGGAATAGTTATGGTTGACAAATCACTACATCCATAAAATGCAAAATCAGATATATTTATCGCACTGTCGGGAAGAATTACATTTGTCAAACCGCTACAATTATAAAATGCACCATATAAGATATCCCCACCTGTTATTGTTATATTCTTCAATGAAGATGGAATATAATAGGTGGTGCCAGTTGTTGAGCTTAGACTACTTTCATGATATATTTGATAAGTTGAAACACATCCATCATAACTAAAACCTCGTCCACCAAAAATATATCCTAAAGGATATTGATAAGTATCATTTGATGTTACACCCGCTTTTGCACCAACAAACGGCAATGTTATACTTATTAATCCACTACATCCAGAGAAAGCAAACTCACCAATGCATGTCACACTGTCAGGAATTATCACATTTATCAAATTAATACAATTTATAAACGCGAATCCGCTTATGCTTGTAACATCATTAGGAATAATGAGATTGGTTAATAATTCATCATTCAAATACAAATTCTTTGCATAATACAACGGATTTGTATAATACAGTTCATAATTATTACCAAATGGAATATCACACCACTTTACAAGGTCTGTTATATAAACTGCAGTCAACCCACTACATTCAAAGAAAGCATTCCTACCTATGCTTTTCACACCTTTCCCTATTGAAACACTTGTTAAATCGCTACAGTGAGAAAATGCAGATGAACCAATATTTATAACATTGTCGGGAATTGTAACGCTTACCAAATCACTGCATCCAAAGAAAGCAGATTCACCAATACTTGCCACACTGTCAGGAATTGTTACGTTTGCCAATGCACTACAATCATAGAAAGCGTATGAACCTATATTTATTACACCATCAGGAAGAATTACATTTGTCAAACCGCTACAATTATAAAATGCACCGTATAAGATATCCCCACCTGTTATTGTTATATTCTTCAATGAAGACGGAATATAATAGGTGGTGCCAGTTGTTGAACTTATACTACTTTCATAATATATTTGATAGGTTGAAACACATCCATCAGAACTGAAACCTAGTCCCCCGAAAATATATCCTAAAGGATATTGATAAGTATCACTTGATGTTACACCAGCTTTTGCACCAACAAACGGTAATGTAATACTTTCTAATGAATTGCAACCGCTAAATGCCCCCTCGTCTATGCTTATCACGCTGTTAGGAATAATCAAATTTGTCAATCCACTACAATCAGAAAAAGATAAACTTCCAATATTTGTCACTCCATTGCCAATTAAAACATTTATTAAACCACTACATCCACTAAAGGCACTTTCACTTATGTTTGTCACACTATCGGGTATTGTTAAACTTATTAAGCAACTACAATTAAAAAATAATCTTTCACCAATGTTTGTCACACCATCAGGGACAACCAAATCAGTTACCAATTCATCATCCACATACAAATTGTGCGCGTAATACAACGGATTTGCATACTCACTGCCTATCATTATAGCGTCATCTGCTATTTTAACTCTACCAAATGAAATATTAAACCATGTCTCCAAATCTTTAATATGCACTTCAGTCAAACCATTGCATCCATAGAAAGCATTATTCTCTATGCTTGTCACATTGCTTCCTATTGTTACGCTTTTCAAATTACTGCAATTATAGAAAATATTGAAAGGGACTGTTTCAACATCATCTCCAATGTTAACATTTATAAGATTTTCACAATAATAAAACAAATCATTCGGAATGGAACAGTTTATGGCATTCCAATTAACCATAATCAAACCACTGCAATAATAGAAAGCATATTCACCAATGCTTGCGACATTCTTGCCTATAGCAATATCTATCAAACCGCCGCAAGCGGAAAAAGCACCATTACCTATACTTGTCACATCATCAGGAATGGTTATGCTTTTCAAACCGCTACATCCACTAAAGGCACTATCACCTATGCTTTTTACACTGTCTGGGATTGTCACGCTTGTCAAACCACTGCATCCACGGAAGGCACTATCACCTATGCTTGTCAAGCCATTAGGGATTGTCACACTTGTCAGACCGATACAATTATAAAAAGCACCAGATAATATATCCCCACCTGTTATCGTCACACTCTTCAGTGATGTCGGAATATAATAAATTGAATTTGTCAAACTACTTGTAGACGAACCATAATAATATTGATTTGTTGCAGTGCCACCTATATATAAATTTGTGCCAAATATATATCCAAACGGATATTGATAGGTATCACTTGAAATAACTTCTGCCTTTCCACCAACAAACGGCAATGTTATGCTCTCAAGCGAACTGCATCCTCTAAATGCACCATCGCCTATATTTATTACACCATCCAAGACTACTACATTTTTTAAACTAGCGCATCCATCGAAAGCGCCATCGGCAATACTCGTTACCGGCAGTCCCATATGTTCAAGCGGTAGAGTTACATCAACCAAAGGATTAACCATTCCTACAATAGAATAAGAACTTTCATCATTGTTCAATTCAAAAATAAATGCGGAATCATTTCTCCATTCCCCACAGTATATACATACATCATCTTCATAGCAATGACTATTGGCAGGGATTTCTTCATATGTTGTATAATCGCATTTAGAACAAGTATCATAAGCATTCCAACCTATTTCCGTGCAAGTCGCATCTTGTGCGTCGTGATGAATAATATCATGTTCTGCGAGGATTTCTTCGTATGTTGAATAATCGCATCTCGAACAAGTATCATAAGCATTCCAACCTATTTCCGTACAAGTTGCATTCTTTGCATCGTGATGAATAATATCATGTCCTGCGGGAATTTCTTCGTATGTAGTATAATCACATCTTTCGCACGTTTCGTATGCTTTCCAACCTATTTCCGTGCAAGTTGCGTCTTTTCCATTGTGACTGATGATTATATGGTCAAGCGGAAGAATATCAGTGCGTGTCGTATAATCACATCTTGTACAATATTCATAATCATCCCATCCAATTTCCGTACAAGTTGCATCTTTCTTGTCAGCGTGTTTAATGTCATGTCCCAGCGGTTCGATGGAAACAGTTTCTTTCAACTCACCACATTTTTTGCATATGATATTCTTTTTGCCGTTTTCCAAACATGTTGGCACTACAACAATATTATCAATCCAAATATGGTTACATTCGTCCAAGTTCTCATCATTATCGTCAGTTGTACCAGGGTCATAATTAGCATAATAACTATCATAAACACTGCATGCGCAAAGAATCGATGCACATACAACCAAAAGCATTAATACAAAGACGGCTGAAATTAACTTCTTCTTTCCCATAACATTAAATCCTTTTGCTACAATTTATTTTTTATTATGTTTAATGGTTGCAGGCAAACTGCCTACAACCATTTCATTATTTATAACTTTTTGATTATTACAATTTATACCAATAATAGTTATCATATGTTGAATTGAAATAAGTCGCGTTGGTTGACGCATCTGTGACGCTTGTCTGCGTGCCACCCGTTTTATTTTGCCAATTCGTTAAACTTGTCGTGCGATACCACGTCGTTGTGTCTGCAAACGTTATGCTGATAAGTTTACTGCATTCATAGAAGGCCCCCTTACCAATGCTTGTCACACCATTGCCTATTGTCACGCTTGTCAAACCACTGCAGCCAGAGAATGCATAATCACCTATGCTTGTAACACTGTCTGGAATTGTTATGCTTGTCAATCTACTGCATCCAGAGAAGGCATTATAACCTATGCTTGTAACACCGTTGCCTATCGTCACGCTTGTCAAACTATCGCAACAGGCGAAGGCATTATAACCTATGCTTGTAACACTTGAAGGAATTTTCACGCTTCTCAATCCACTGCATCCAAAGAAGGCATCATTGCCTATGCTTGTCACACTGTTGCCTATCGTCACGCTTGTCAAACCACTGCAGCCAGAGAATGCATAATCACCTATGCTTGTAACACTGCCGTCATCGGGAATTATGCTGTTTTTGCAACCTAACAATAATGTTTTTCCTGCTGTTTCAATAAGACAATTGCCAGCACTGTGATATACTCTATTCCCACTTGCAACGGTTATGCTTGTCAATCCACTGCAATCACAGAAGGCACCATATCCTATGCTTTTCACACTGTTGCCTATCGTCACGCTTGTCAAGCCACTGCATCCAGAGAAGGCCTCTCTACCTATGCTTGTCACACTGTCTGGAATTGTTATGCTTGTCAAACCTCTGCAATAATAGAAGGCATAATTACCTATGCTTGTCACACTGCCGTCATCAGGAATAACGCTGTTTTTACAACCTAACAATAATGTTTTTCCTGCTGTTTCAATAAGACAATTGCCAGCACTGTGATATACGCTATTCCCGCTTGCAACGGTTATACTTGTCAATCCTATGCAATAATAGAAGGCCCCATCTCCTATGCTTGTCACACTGTCGGGGATTGTTATGCTTGTCAATCTACTGCATCCAGAGAAGGCATTATAACCTATGCTTGTCACACTGTAGGGGATTGTTATTCTTGTCAATCCACTGCATCCATAGAAGGCATATTCTCCTATGCTTGTCACACTGTCGGGGATTGTTATGCTTGTCAATCTACTGCAAAAATAGAAGGCACTTGAACCAATCGAAGTGACGGGCTTGCCGTCGTAGGTAGACGGAATTACAACATCATCGTCCGTACAAGTTCCGATACCATTTACTATATATTCAGCGTCATTTATCAAAGCGAACGACAATCCTTGCGAATAATTATTGACTTCTTCCGTCCAGACGATTATTTCTCCGTCGACATAATGCCAGAAAGTATTTGCAATGAATTCTTCGGGGTATTCTTCGCTATAGTAATAGCGTGTTGCGCTCATTAATGAGGAGTTATTTATACCAATGGAAATGTTTGACCAGTCTCCCACACTCCCGCAATAAAATACGCTTGTCAATCCACTGCATCCAGAGAAGGCATAACTCGGGATTGTCTTGACGCTATTGCCTATATTGATTGTTGCAAGTTTTGTGCAATCCTTAAATATAGGATAACTTGAATTACCTGCCGACGTGCAGTTGATTGCATTCCAATTGACTGTTGTCAATCCACTGCATCCACGGAAGGCATCATCCCCTATGCATGTCACACTGTCGGGGATTGTTATGCTTGTCAATCCACTGCAATAACGGAAGGCATAATCACCTATGCTTGTCACACTGTCTGGGATTGTTATGCTTGTCAAGCCACTGCGAGAAGAGAAGGCAAAATCACAAATCACTTTTGTATTTGGATGTATTTTACAACTTGTGATTGATGTATCTTTTGCCTTCATCAAAACAACATATGGATTTGTTTCATTGCCAAGATAATATGCGTTGTCATATTCATTATAAACAAGGTTATTGCATCCATAGAAGGCAGATGAACCTATGCTTGTCACACTGTCGGGGATTGTTATGCTTGTCAAGCCACTGCAATAACGGAAGGCATAATCACCTATGCTTGTCACAGGTTTCTCATTATATGTCGAAGGAATTCTAATGTTAGATACATTATCTTCGTCTTCAATTCCCGTCACAATATATGAATTTCCG